>JALFLW010000034.1 GCA_022774505.1 Lachnospiraceae bacterium | reverse complement strand
ATGTCACCGGATTTTACAGCCGGACGAGAGAAAGCGCTGACGAAGCAGCGACTTTTGTGGGGACAGGGACATATGCGACCCTGCACGAGCTTACACAGGAAAATGATATTATATTTATTACGACACCGGACGGCGAGATCGCCCATGTCTGGAAAGCACTTTTGAAAGAAAACTTAGATCATCATATCATCTGTCATTTTAGTGGTTCATTATCATCTCATGTATTTTCTGATCGGGAAGAGGCAGGAGCCCTTGGAATCTCGATGCATCCGATGTACGCGTTCAGCGACAAATTCCATTCATACGAACAATTTCATACAGCATATCTGACACTGGAGGGTGATACGGAGGCGGTTGCAGCGATGAAACCGATGTGGGAAGAGCTTGGCCACCATGTGTTGACTCTGAAGGCGGAGGATAAGATCAAATACCATGCAGCAGCAGCTATGGCGAGCAATGAAATGCTTGGTCTGATGCAGGCGAGCATTGATGTGTTATCCGAATGTGGTTTTACCGAGGAGGATTCGATGGCACTTCTGCGTCCGCTTGTGGAGGGAAACATCGCATCCATGCTGGAGAAGGGCTGTGTCAATGCTTTGACGGGACCGGTGGAGCGCGGAGATACGCAGACGGTTGAAAAGCATCTGCAGGCACTGGCAGGCAGCAAGGCGGGAAGAATCTATCAGAGTCTTGGAAGCACCATGGTAGAGCTTGCTGGGCGGCGCAATCCGGACAGGGATTATACACCGATCCGGAAGCTGTTTAAGGAGGATGCGGATTAAAGCATTTGCGAGTTGAAAGAAATCTGTTTAAAAAGGAAGCAGATGAAAGCATTCGCGGGCCGGAGGAGATCTGTTTGAAAAGGAAGCAGATGAAAACATTCGCGGACCGGAGGAAATCTGTCCGTAAAATGGAACAGATTAAAAATCGTTGCCGGCTGCACCTATACGTGGGTGTGGATGGTGACAGGAAATGCGACTATCGAAAGGATAGCGGATATTCAGAAAGGTTGGTAATCAAATGAAAAACACAGTACAGACATGGAAACAGGCAAAAAAGGATGGAGTAAAGATTGCTATGCTTACGGCGTATGATTACTCTACAGCGAAACTGGAGGACGAGGCAGGGATCAATGGTATCCTGGTAGGAGATTCCCTTGGAAATGTAATCCTTGGATATGAGGATACGATTTCTGTAACAATGGAGGATATGATCCATCATGGTGCTGCCGTTTCCCGTGGAGCAAAAAATGCATTGGTAATGATCGATATGCCGTTTATGTCTTATCAGACATCTGTTTATGATGCGGTCGTTAATGCAGGGCGTCTGATGAAGGAGGGACGCGGCAATGCAGTTAAGCTGGAAGGTGGAAAGGAAGTCTGTCCGCAGATTAAGGCAATCGTGGACGCAGGTATTCCTGTATGTGCCCATCTTGGACTGACACCTCAGCATGTCAATGCGTTTGGTGGCAATAAGGTACAGGGAAAGAGTCAGGAAGCTGCCCAGAATATCATAGATGCTGCTTTGGCTGTTCAGGAGGCAGGTGCTTTTGCGGTTGTATTAGAGTGTATTCCGGCAAAACTGGCACAGATCATTACTGATAAGCTGGAAATTCCTACGATCGGTATTGGTGCCGGTGTGGGATGTGACGGACAGATTCTGGTATATCAGGATATGCTTGGGATGTTCTCGGACTATTCTCCAAAGTTTGTAAAGCGTTTTGCTGAGGTCGGGCAGAGTATGAAAGAAGGATTTGAAAAATATATTAAGGAAGTACAGGAAAGTGCTTATCCGGCAGAGGAACATACATTTAAAATAGATGATGACGTATTAGACAAGCTGTATTAATAGAATCAACAGAAGTCAGAAAAATTCAGTCAATGAGATTATACTGCGAAAGGAAGTATGACAAAATGAAAATAGTAAATACAGTAGCAGAGGTAAGAGAGCAGGTAAAGGAGTGGAGAAAGCAGGGACTGACAGTGGGACTTGTCCCGACCATGGGATATCTTCATGAAGGGCATAAGAGTCTGATCGATCATGCCGTAGTGGATAATGACCGTGTGGTTGTCAGCGTTTTCGTAAATCCGATGCAGTTTGGACCAAGTGAGGATCTGGAAAGCTATCCAAGAGATATGGATAGAGATGCAGCCCTGTGTGAGGATGCAGGAGCAAGTCTGATCTTTCATCCTGAGCCATCGGAGATGTATCATGATGATTTCTCAAGCTTTGTGGATATGAGTACTCTGACGGGAGGACTTTGTGGAAAGACAAGACCGATTCATTTCCGTGGAGTCTGCACTGTTGTTTCCAAGCTTTTTAATATTGTGACACCGGACAGAGCCTATTTCGGACAGAAGGATGCACAGCAGCTGGCAGTTATCCGTCATATGGTATCTGATCTGAATTTTGGTATTGAGATCGTAGGCTGTCCGATCATCCGTGAAGAGGACGGACTTGCCAAAAGCTCCAGAAATACCTATTTAAGTCCGGAGGAGAGAAAAGCAGCTCTCGTTTTATCCCGTTCCTTAAAGCTTGGCAGACAGATGATCGAGGATGGCGAGAAGGATGCAGGGAAAGTGATCGCAGCCATTCGTGCGGAGATTGAGAAAGAACCTCTGGCAAAAATTGATTATGTGGAAATTGTCGATTGGAATACTCTGGAGCCGGTAGAGAGTACCGAGGGAGAAATTTTAGCTGCAATGGCGGTATATATTGGAAAGACAAGATTGATCGATAACTTTATTAAATAGTTATTATTTACGGAAGCGGCTTTGTGAATAGTTAAAAAGGAGAATTAGCGAAAATGCAGATTACAATGTTAAAGGGAAAGATTCATCGTGCTGTGGTACAGCAGGCAGAGCTGAATTATGTGGGAAGCATTACGATAGATCCGCAGCTTATGGAACAGGCAGGTATTCTGGAGTACGAATTGGTACAGATCGTGGATGTGGAAAACGGAAATCGTTTTGAAACATATACGATCGCAGGAGAACCGGGAAGCGGAATGATCTGTCTGAACGGCGCGGCAGCGAGACAGGCACAGGTAGGGGATCATGTGATCATTATGTGCTATTGTCAGATGACACCGGAGGAAGCAAAAGAGCATAGGCCAAAGGTGGTTTTTGTGGATGGAGATAATCATATCAGCCGCGTGACAAGCTATGAAAAGCATGGACAGTTATCATAGTGAATGAAAAGACAGTCCTAAAAACCGGACAGATACGATAGCGAGGAGCAAAAAATGTTAAAAGGAAAAACGATTGTACTGGGAGTGACAGGAAGTATCGCGGCATATAAAATTGCAAATCTGGCAAGTATGCTGGTAAAGCTTCATGCGGATGTACAGGTATTGATGACGCAGAATGCCACAAACTTTATACATCCAACCACATTTGAGACATTGACAAGCCATAAATGTCTGATCGATACATTCGACCGCAATTTTCAGTATAATGTAGAGCATGTAGCACTGGCGAAACAGGCAGATGTGGTTTTGATCGCACCGGCTTCCGCAAATGTGATCGGGAAAATAGCCAATGGCATTGCAGATGATATGCTGACAACGACCGTTATGGCCTGCCGCTGCAAAAAGATCATTTCTCCGGCTATGAATACGGCTATGTATGAGAATCCTATTGTACAGGATAATTTAAAAAAGTTGAAGGACTATGGAATGGAGATAATAGAACCGGCAGTTGGAATGCTGGCATGTCATGACATAGGTGCCGGAAAGCTTCCGTCAGAGGAAATCCTGCTGCAGTATATTCTTCGGGAGGCAGCATGTGATAAAACAATGGCCGGAAAGAATATTTTGGTGACAGCCGGACCGACGGTAGAAGCAATTGATCCTGTTCGTTATATTACGAATCATTCCACGGGAAAGATGGGATATGCCATTGCCCGGCAGGCAATGCTTAAAGGAGCGAGAGTGACTCTTGTTACCGGACCGGTGGCGATAGATCCGCCAATGTTTGTGGATGTAGTGCCTGTCACAAGTGCCAGGGACATGTTTGAGGCTGTAACAAGCCGTGCGGCCGAGCAGGATATCATCATTAAGGCTGCGGCTGTTGCAGATTATACTCCGGTTACAACAGCGACAGAGAAGATCAAAAAGAAAGACGGAGAGAGTGATATTGCCTTGACACGCACCAAAGATATTCTCGGCTGGCTGGGTCAGCATCGTAAAGAGGGACAGTTTCTTTGCGGATTTTCTATGGAAACAGAGAATATGCTGGAAAATTCCCGAAAGAAATTAATAAAAAAGAATGTAGATATGATCGTGGCAAATAATCTTAAGGTACAGGGAGCCGGGTTTGGCGGCGACACCAATGTGGTAACATTGATCACAGAGGATAAGACCGTTGAGCTGCCTTTACAGTCTAAAGAGGATGTGGCAGGAAAACTGCTGGAGGAGATCATGGGAATCATCAATAAGTAACTTCTACCAAAAATAATCCCGTTGCAGGTGCCGTAAAGCCTGCTTCCCGGCGGTCGAGTGCCTGCAGGATGCGGGGGATATCGGAAGAAACTTTCTTTCCGCTTCCGACTTCGAGAAGTGTTCCTGTCAGGATACGAACCATATGATACAGAAATCCATTGCCGTAGAAATCCAAAGTGATCCTATTGTTATTGTTTTCGATAAGGATATCGCGGATTGT
Organism: Lachnospiraceae bacterium; assembly: GCA_022774505.1. GTDB lineage: Bacteria > Bacillota > Clostridia > Lachnospirales > Lachnospiraceae > Jutongia. Next base: position 52,760 of record JALFLW010000034.1, on the reverse strand, counting down.
GCGGACAGTGGATTTTTTCATGTGGCGGTTGTCGCAGAAACTTTTGAAATCATGTGTTCCGATAAGGTATGCCGCAGCCCTGTTCATTTCTGCAATATCGTAGTCAATGCGATTTTCGTGTTCAGCCGGTATCCTTGCGGCATAACGGCGTTCAAAGACATTTGGAACGGTTTGGTTGTCGATCACATAGCGATAATGCTTTTCTTTTGCATTTAATCTGGAATGAAAACGTGCAGGCATCTGATCCACCTGAAGTACACGTATATCCATGGGAAGAGCATTATTAAAATAACGGAGTATATATTCGGTATCTGTCATAGCGGCAGAACAGGAAGGGAAAACGGATTTTGCTATATGGGCGGATGGACTGTGGGGCTGTAGGAAACGAAGACATGATTCATCACAGTGGAAGTTGGCAACCTGTCCCAAAGCATGGACACCGGCATCTGTTCTTCCGGAGCCGTTTACATCTGTCGGGATCCCTGTTAATTTTTCTGCGATTGTTTCAAGCTTGAATTGTATGGTATTGTCTGTATTTCCCTGTTTTTGCCAGCCGCTGTAGCGCGTGCCGTCATACTGCAGGATCAATTTATAGTTTTTCATAATAAAGATTTCCTCTGCTTTTTTATAATTTAATTTGTATTTTAACAGAATGTATTTTTGGATTCAATAAAATCTCCTGTTAAGTTTTTCATGGTAATATCTTCACAAATCTTTCATATATTTCCAATGATTATTTCTTGATGAAATATCTCATCAGGTGTAAAATAGAAGCATCAAATTGTACGACAAATCGATCATATCGATGGAATTGTCAGATTCTAAAGGAGGTAAATAGTTATGGCGAGGTTTACATTACCAAGAGATCTGTATCATGGCAAGGGAGCAATGGAGGCTCTGAAGGACTTTGAAGGCAAGAAGGCGATCATCTGTGTGGGCGGAGGATCCATGAAGAGAAACGGCTTTCTGGATAAGGCGGTCGGCTATCTGAAAGAAGCGGGGATGGAGGTTGATCTGATCGAGGGCATTGAACCGGATCCTTCTGTAGATACGGTGATGAAGGGTGCAGCAAAGATGCAGGAATTTCAGCCGGACTGGATCATTGCCATGGGTGGTGGTTCACCGATCGACGCAGCAAAAGCTATGTGGATCAAATATGAATATCCGGAGGTGACTTTTGAGGATATGTGTAAAGTGTTTGGTTTGCCGAAGCTTCGTACAAAGGCTAAATTCTGTGCAATCTCTTCTACATCAGGTACGGCAACAGAGGTGACTGCATTTTCGATCATTACAGATTATGAGAAGGGAATCAAATATCCGATCGCTGATTTTGAGATCACACCGGATGTGGCGATCGTGGATCCGGAGCTTGCGGAGACGATGCCGAAAAAGCTTGTGGCACATACCGGTATGGATGCCATGACTCATGCTATAGAGGCATATGTGTCTACGGCAAATTGTGATTATACAGATCCGCTGGCACTTCATGCGATCAAGATGATCCAGAGAGATCTGGTTGGATCTTATGAAGGGGATATGGAAAAGAGAGACAATATGCATAATGCACAATGCCTTGCCGGAATGGCATTTTCCAATGCACTTCTTGGAATTGTACATTCGATGGCACATAAGACCGGTGCGGCTTTCGCAGATTATGGTGCTCATATCATACATGGTGCAGCCAATGCAATGTATCTGCCAAAGGTTATTGCATTCAATGCAAAAGATCCGGCAGCGAAGGAGCGGTATGGAGAGATCGCTGATTTCATGAAGCTTGGCGGTGACAATGATGATGAGAAGGTGGAGCTTCTTATCAAGTATCTTCGTGGTATGAACGACGCATTAAATATACCACATTGTATAAAGAATTACGGTCCTGACAGTTATCCTGCGGAGGAGGGATTTGTACCGGAAGATGTATTCTTAGAGCGTCTGCCGGAGATTGCAGCAAATGCGATTTTGGATGCCTGCACCGGTTCTAATCCGCGCCAGCCATCGCAGGAGGAGATGGAGAAACTGCTGAAGTGCTGTTATTATGATACAGAAGTGGATTTCTAATGATAAATTTTCTCGATAAATACAAATGAGAAAATTGAGTTAGTAAGGTTTTCCTCTTGTAAAAAAGAGAAAATTGTATTAGAATGTGGATATACTAAGAAAAGGAGGATTTTTAAAATGGCATATGTTATTGGAGATGATTGTGTAAGTTGTGGCGCTTGTGCAGGCGGATGTCCTGTAGGAGCTATTGCAGAAGGTGCAGAGCACTATGAGATCGATGCTGATTCTTGCATCAGCTGCGGTGCTTGTGCTGGTACATGTCCTTCTGGAGCTATTTCAGAGGAGTAATCATTACACATGAATTACCGGACTGTCCTCGATGGCTTCACCGTGGACAGTCTTTTCCTTTTCAAAAACCAACAATGAGAAATATAGAAAGAAAAGAGGATTATAAAATGGACGCAAGAGTAAATAAAGATATGATCATTAGTGATATGCTTCAGATCGATCCGGGCATTGCTGCTGTATTGATGGCATCCGGAATGCATTGTGTAGGCTGTCCGGCATCTCAGGGAGAGAGCCTGGAAGAGGCAGCTATGGTTCATGGTCTCAATGCAGATGAGTTGATCGAAAATGTAAATGGTTATCTGGCAAAGAAGTAATTTTGTATTTGACATTTGCATTTAATGGAATGAAATGAATAAGCGAAGAGGCGGTCTGCTGCACCAGACCGCCTCTTTTTTGTGGTGAAAATGTACATAACATAGAGAAAAGCCAACGAGGATTGCGAAGCAATTCCCAGAGGGCAAAACGCTGTTTATGCCCTGTATTAGTATACTTACCAGTTGATATAATCGCTGTATTTATCAGGAATACTTGATCTGTTTTCCGTGCGTGTATCACTTCCATCCGGTTTGCAGGAGTAGATCGTTATTTTTCCTGATCCCTTCTTTTGACGGTAGTAGATACGACCGTTTTTCCGGCATATCATATATCCGGTTCCGATTTTCTTTTTGCCCGTACCGTTGATACGATAGCTGTAGATGGCATCATCAGCCCCAGCCGGCACATAATCTTGTCCGACGATATATTTTTTAAATATATATCTATCTAATATAGGGGATAATTTATGTGATTTTTTCGTTGATATATTGATGCTTCTTGTATCATTAAGCAGCAGTCCGTTAGGAGAAGCATCTATATGAAAACCGTAAATGAGGTATTTACCGGAGAAGTCATAGCATCTGGCAAGCTCACCGGCAGCCATTTTTTCTCTGGAGTTATTCTTTAGATTGTATCGGTAAATCGTACAGGTTGTTGATCTTTTGCTAAGCTGCGAATAATAAATAATCTGACCATTTGTTATATAAGGTCCATAGGCTCTGCTTGTGATGACCGTGGAGATTTTGTTTCGGATCACTCTGAGTTTATAGTACTCACATTGTATAGGCATGCCGCCCAGGTCCATTTCAGCCGTGTTGACATGGTTTGCAGAAATCACGGATCCATTTACGGTATGCTTCTGGCTGCCGGATAAAATATCAAATGTTTTATACTTTCCGGCTGCTTTTGAAGAAGTCGAAAATACAGCGGGCAGCATAAGCAATATACTTAGGATTCCGCAGAGGGTAAGGCCCCTTTTAAAAGTTTTTTTGATGTTTGTTGATCGGTTCTTTGATTTCATTTTGATTCCCTCCTTATGTGTTTTTTGGGATAATAATTTCAAAATCCGGATACTCCATTCTGCACAAGTGAACAAGCTCCCTTGCGTTGCGGATTTGTGAAATAAAAACTCCAAAATCCGGATGCTTTGCATCTGTCGCACGTCGTGCTTTAAGATTTTGTGATGTAATAAATATAACAGATTTTGCAAAGTTGTGCCATGACATGACAGAATTGACGGATATTTTGACATATTTAGAAGGGGCTGTCCTGAAAAAACAGGACAGCCCCTTTTTAGTGTATAAGAAAATGCTCGTAACGTAGAGGGAAGCCAACGAGAATTGCGAAGCAATTCTTGGAGGGAAAAACGCTGGTTTTTCCCTTTTTTATCAAGATATTTCGTTATAGACTCGCCAGTACCTGCAAAGCATGCTCCTGGATCAAAGGCTCATAATGTTCCTCGTAATAAGAATGGCTGGCATACATATTGTGTACAGGTTTGCCATATTCTCCTATGATATTACAGATTTTATTAAATTCTTCCGGACTATGTTCTGTTTTATGGGCAATTAGATAATATAAACCAGACTTTTCATCTTTATAAACGGTATTGGATCCGTGATACGTATATACAAGGTATTCCGCAAGGCTTGTGAGATCCCGGAGACTCTGAAATGAGAAAATCTTGATCACATCATGGCTGGCAGTATAGTCCTTTGTCTTTGGACGGTGTTCCATACCAAGTGCCTCAGACAGAGAAATGAAGTCTCCATCGGAAGGATCATTACCTGTGGAAGAAGCCTCTGATGGGGAAACTTCGGATGTTTCCGAAGGAGATTCCAGGATAATGTCGCTGTCAAACAGATCTTCACCAGAAAAGTCATCATCGATGGTAAATACATTATCATCCGGGTTGTCGAAATCAGAGTCATCATCGGTAAAATGGGAGAATCTGGTATCCAGTTCATCCGGATCATCGACCTTTGTGATCACAAGAACAAGACTGTCGGGATACATAGGAATCGCCTCAACCATAAGAGGGATATCATCAGCTTCAAATCCAAATTCATAAGATGCCTGCTGCATCATGTCACGAAAAAGAGCCTTTGCTTTCTCGCTTCCATAAGCAAGCTCGCTGATCCGAAGCTCACGGTCGCTCAGATCCTTTTGATTAAGGGTACAGCGAATCTGATGGTCATTAATCTTTTCAATACGCATAGGCTCACTTCCTTTCTGTTAGAACAATAAAGTCTCTTTATTGTTAGTCTGATTATAGAATATTCTTACGCATAAGTCAATTTTGGGTTACTCTTTATTTTTTGTGAAAATGTGCCAGAAAATACTGGTATTTTTTTGACTGTTTTCTAATTTCTGTTATTTTAAAATGAAAACTGATTAAAAACTGATTTTTTGTACGATCTTATGGTGAAAATAGATAAAAATTCAATAGATAATTCGGCGTCAAATTCCCATTTTCAGGGTTGTCAGAGCCGTTTTTCGTAGCGTATAATTGATGGCAGGAGAAAGAAACCTGAAAGAAAAAAGAAAGGAGGTTTTTATGAAAAGTCAGATGGATAAGACACGGTTCCGGCGTATGAAGGGTGGATTTTCTCCGGTCAGCAGTAAATAGAGATCAGGTCGGATAATGGAGGAGAGCGTATCACAAAATGTACTTCCGTATTATCCGTATAATAGGAGGGTGTGTTATTGAATAGGACAGGTGATTTAAAGGAACAGATGTATTCTTGGATATTGACGGAGATGGAGCAGGCAGAAGCTGCCGGCTATGGTGTCTGCGTTGATGGTAAGCCATATACTCTGGCAGAGACAGGGCAGCTTTATCAGGTGATGGAGGATGCCTATTATATGAAAAGTTATGTTGGAGATCAGAATGGCCGGATCAGGCAGCTTGACTTTGATCACTTGGATCAAGTCTGACGATACAGGTATATGGCAGAGTATGTCATAGAATGTGAATCTACCTAATCAAATAATGCAAAAGGCATGCAATCTGTGAAACCGTTGGCCCGGGAGAGGAGAATTGGCATGCCTTTGTTGCAAATAAAGGTGGATTGACAGGGGAAAGAGTATGGCACAATGGTTGGAACAGAGAGCCGGGAATTATATAAAGAGCTGGCTTTTCGAAGGATTGATTGTAAACGTAAATAGTGATATACTTTAGATAAGTATACATTTATACAGAGCATGGTAATATACTTCGTGTTGTGTAAGGAAAATCTGAGTAGAATTTTTATATGAATATCAGTTCAATAGAAAAGGGGTACAGATTGATGAAAAAACAAAACAAATTAATCATTCCGTTTGCGGGACTTCTTGTTCTGGCTGTTTTGATCGTTGTAGCTGCATTGCTGGTAAAAAGATATATGCCAAGCAGCAGGGAAATGGCACTGACAGATTATTTTAAGGTTTCTAAGGGAGAAATGCAGGTAATTCTTCAGGATGAGATTTATGATACAAAAGCTCTTTATGAAAATGGAGAGATATATGTGGATTTTAATATGGTGCATGATTATCTGAATTCTCGCTTTTACTGGGACTCCAAGGAGAATCTGCTGTTGTATACCACTTCTACTGCTGTGATATCTGCAGCAGCGGACAGTACAGATTATTATACAAATAAAAGTAAAGCATCCAAGGAATATCCTATTGTTAAAGTTCAGGGAAACAGTGCCTATATTGCCTTAGATTATGTTAAGGATTATTCCGCATTGGATTATAAGAAATATGAAAAACCGGACAGGGTCGTTATCACATATCGTTATAATGAAAAGGAAGATTTTGCCAAGGCAAAAAAGAAAGCGAAGATACGCTACAAACAAAGTATTAAGAGTGATATTCTTGTAAAGCTGAATGAGGGTGATGAGGTACACATTCTGGAGCAGGGAAAGGAATCTGACTCAAAGGAGAATAAGGCTGCGGATTCTTTTGATAAGGTGATGTCGGCTGATGGTGTGGTAGGATATATAAGAAAGAAGGATATAGGTGAGATATATCAGTCAGAGTATACCACAGACTTCAAGCCGGAACAGTATTCCCATATTTTGAAGGACGGTAAGGTAAACCTTGTATGGCATCAGGTGACATCAAGTGCAGCGAATGAAGGAATATTGAACCTGCTAAATGCTGCCAAGGGAGTCAATGTGGTTGCACCTACCTGGTTTACTGTTTCAGGGAATCATGGAGAGATCACCTCTCTGGCAAGTGATGAATATGTATCCAGAGCGAGAGGACTTGGAGTGGAAATCTGGGCTGTTTGTAATGATTTTGGCAAAGACAGCAAGATAGGTAAGGTATTAGAACGGACAACGACCAGACAGAAACTAGAAAAAAATCTGATCGCTGAGGCGATCAAATATAGTCTGGACGGGCTTAATATAGATTTTGAGTATGTAAGGAAAGCGAATGGAAATGATTTTATACAATTTATCCGGGAGCTTGGAATCATGTGCCGGAATAACGGTATCGTTCTTTCCATTGATAATTATCCGCCGACTTCATATTCTAAATATTATGATCGAAAAGAACAGGCAGCGGTGGCTGATTATGTGATCACCATGGCGTATGATGAGTATTATGCCGGGTCCAAAGAAGCAGGACCTGTCTCTTCCTTAAATTATATTAAAAAATCTACCGAGAATACATTAAAAGAGGTGCCGGCGGCTCAGACGATAATCGCTCTTCCTTTTTACAGCAGATTGTGGAAGGAAACGACAAAGAATGGAAAAGTGAAATTAAACTCCGAGGCGTATGGCATGCATTACGCAAAGGAAAATATGACAGATGCCGGTGTGAAGTTTAAATGGGATGATGCCACCGGAATGAATTATGGTGAATATACGAAGGACGGGGTCGTTCATAAAATGTGGCTGGAGGATCAGACATCTCTGGAGGAAAAGATGAAAGTAGTTTCTGATAAAAAAACGGCAGGTTATGCATTTTGGAAGCTTGGCCTGGAGGAATCGGATGTATGGGACATGATCCTGAAGTATATGTAGGATAGTATTCTATCTACCCCAGCATATTCATAAAATAAAAGAAAGAATATGCTGAGGCAGAGTAATATGAGGATTAATATAGACAAAGGAATTGCGATCATTATATTGGGACTGGCATTAACGGCAGCTTTGATAGAAGCAGGAAAAACAGTATATACATGGACGCAGAATGATGAAAAAAAGAGCCGCTATACGGTTGTGATCGATCCGGGTCATGGGGGAAATGATCCCGGAAAGATCGGGATCAATAATGTAGAGGAGAAAGATATCAATCTGGCAATTTCATTAAAGATTAAAGAAATACTTGAGCAGAATGATTGCAAAGTACTTCTGACTAGAGAAAAGGACCAGGGACTATATCAGGAAAGTGATACGAATAAAAAGACGGCGGATCTTCATGCAAGATGTCAGATGATTAATGAAAGTGGAGCAGATCTGACAGTCAGTATTCATCAGAACAGTTTTACGTCAGAAAGCTCTAAGGGAGCACAGGTATTTTACCAGGCGGCTTCCTCAGAAGGAAAAGAGCTTGCTGATATTTTGCAAAAACAATTAATATCCGGCTTGGATCCGGAAAATCATCGGACTGCGAAGGCAAACAGTGATTATTATATGCTGAAAAATACAACAGGGACCATGGTCATCGCAGAATGTGGCTTTTTATCAAATTCACAGGAGGCAGAGCTTCTGACGCAGGAGGCTTATCAGCGGAGAGTGGCATGGGCGGTTGCGTTAGGGATATTGCAGTACTTGAGCGGAGGACATAACTAAAATGAATACCATAATACAAAGGATTGACCCGGAGAATTTTCGGGATGAGGAACTGCAGGAGGCATGCAGTATATTACAAAAGGGAGGTCTGGTGGCATTTCCGACAGAGACGGTATACGGCTTGGGAGGAGATGCATTACGGCAGGAGGCGTCGGCAAAGATTTATATGGCAAAAGGTCGTCCTTCAGATAATCCGTTGATCGTGCATATTGCTGACATGGATTCTCTCCGGGATGTGGCAGATAATGTGTCTGAGGAGGCTTTACAGCTGGCTGAGAATTTTTGGCCGGGACCTTTAACGATGATCTTTAAGAAGAGGGAGAAGGTTCCAAAATCCACAACAGGTGGACTTGAAACGGTTGCAGTAAGAATGCCGAGTCATCCGGTGGCCAGAGCCCTGATCAGAGAGTCGGGAGTATATATTGCGGCACCGAGTGCCAATACTTCGGGAAGACCAAGTCCTACGAAGGCAGAGCATGTCAGGGAAGATCTCGATGGAAGGATTGATATGATCCTGGATGGTGGTGCAGTTGGGATCGGTCTGGAATCAACAATTGTTGATATGAGTACAAATGTTCCGACAATACTGCGTCCCGGGTATATTACAAAGGAGATGCTGGAGAGAGTGCTGGATAATGTACAGGTTGATCCTGCGATTACAGCAAAAACAATGAATCCTAATATTGTAGCAAAGGCACCCGGCATGAAATACCGTCACTATGCTCCGAAAGGACAGATGACGATCGTGGAGGGAGAAAGTGAGGCTGTTATCCGGGAGATCAACAGGCTCGTCCGCGAGAAAAAACAGGAAGGATCATCCGTAGCGGTGATAGCGACTGCAGAGACAGAGATGCGTTATGTATGTGATCATGTAAAAAGTATAGGATCCCGTAAAACGGAGGGGTCGATTGCAGCAGGATTATATGATATACTGAGAGAAATGGATCACATTGGAGCAGAGTACATCTATGCGGAAAGCTTTGAACAGGACGGATTGGGTAAGGCTATTATGAATCGTATGTTGAAAGCAGCAGCATATCATGTGATCAAGGTTTAGAGAGGGGTACGGATATTTGAAGATATATTCAAAGATTATATTTGTATGTACAGGAAATACCTACCTTAGCCCGGTGGCGGAGGCAATGTACCGTCAATTTACGGAGCAGTTAAGGACGGAGGAGCAGCAGGAAGGCAGAAATCTAACATCATTTCCACCGTGTTGTTCCAGAGGTTTAGTTGTTCTTTTTTCAGAACCTATCAGTCCGAAGGTAAATGTGTCATTGAGCCAGCATGAGCTTAAGCCGTGTTCTCATGAAAATTCTGTACAGCTCGAACAATATGACATTGATGAGGATACACTTATTCTGACCATGACATTTAGTGAAAAGGTAGCTTATCTGGAAAAATATCAAGGCGGGGAAGTGTATACACTGGGAGAATTTGTCGGGGAGGACACAGACATTACAGATCCCTATGGGGGAGAGGAGCATGAGTATGATCTGTGTTATCACGATATTGCAAGACGTATTCGTAAGGCAATAGATATTATTTCAAAGGAAATCAAAGATGAGGGAGGAAATAACGAATGATCGCATTGGGAAGTGACCATGGAGGATATGGTCTGAAGCAGGAAATCATAAAATATCTGGAAGAGAAGGGAATCGCTTATAAGGACTATGGCTGTTATGATGAAACTCCTTGCGATTATCCGGTATATGGAAAGAAAGCGGCACAGGCGGTAGCTTCCGGGGAATGTGATAAGGGAATATTGATCTGTGGGACAGGCATTGGGATTTCGATAGCAGCCAATAAGGTGAAGGGAATCCGGGCAGCACTTTGTCATGATGTCTTTAGTGCAAAGGCTACCAGAGAGCATAACGATGCAAATATGCTTGCGATGGGAGCCAGAGTGGTTGGACCGGGACTTGCATTAATGATTGTGGATACTTTCCTGAATACAGAATTTTCTAATGCACAGCGTCACCAAAATAGAATTGATCAACTGGAAGAATCGTGAAAATCTTTCTCTTGACACTATTGATAGCAAGTATTAAAATTGGATTCAGTGAATCAATCGTATACATGCATGGAATGTATACAGAATGGAGGAATAGTTATGGCAAAGAAGGATATTGATTGGCATAATCTGGGATTTGGTTATGTAAAAACAGACAAGAGATTTGTGTCTAATTTTAAGGATGGCGCATGGGATGATGGTACATTGACAGCAGATGATACTGTCACGATCAGTGAGTGTGCAGGTGTTCTTCAGTATGCCCAGACAGCATTTGAGGGATTAAAGGCTTATACGACAGAGGATGGTCATGTAGTATGTTTCCGTCCGGATCTGAATGCAGAGCGTATGGAGCAGTCCGCACAGAGACTGGAGATGCCTGTATTTCCGAAAGAGCGTTTTGTAGATGCTGTTGTTGAAACAGTGAAAGCAAATATAGATTATGTACCACCTTATGGTTCAGGAGCTACACTTTACATACGTCCATATATGTTTGGTACCAATCCGGTTATTGGTGTTAAACCTGCAGACGAGTATCAGTTCCGTGTATTTACTACACCGGTTGGTCCATACTTCAAGGGCGGTGCAAAGCCGATTACGATCCGTGTATGTGATTTTGACCGTGCAGCACCTCATGGAACAGGTCATATCAAGGCCGGATTGAATTATGCGATGAGTCTTCATGCAATCGTAGATGCACATCAGAAGGGTTTTGATGAGAATATGTATCTGGATGCAGCGACCAGGACAAAGGTTGAGGAGACTGGTGGAGCGAACTTCCTGTTTGTTACAAAGGATAATAAGGTAGTTACGCCAAAGTCAAACAGTATCCTTCCATCTATCACACGTCGTTCTCTTCTTGTGGTTGCTAAAGAGTATCTTGGTCTTGAGGTTGAGGAGAGAGAAGTATTCTTCGATGAAGTTAAGGATTTCGCTGAGTGTGGACTTTGTGGTACAGCAGCAGTTATCTCTCCGGTCGGCAAGATCAATGACCATGGCAAGGAGATCTGTTTCCCAAGTGGAATGGATGAAATGGGACCAACGATCAAGAAACTTTATGATACGCTGACAGGAATCCAGATGGGTCGTATTGAAGCACCAGAGGGCTGGATCAAGGTGATTGAGTAATTTTGGCAGGTCGAAAGTCTGTCTGGTAAAATAGGCATAATCATATCGATATATAATAAATAAAAACACAGTGATAATGAAGATGACATTGTCACTGTGTTTTATTGTATATAGGATTAAAGTATCAAAAAGGAGAGCTATAGGATAAAATGTGTTGATAAGAACCCGTTTTCAACCCTGATAAATAAGGATCTTTGACACCTTGATCTATATAGTAAAATGCTCGTAAGATTTACAGACCGTCTACCTGTTTGGCGAGAAGCAGACGGTCACCGGGATGGATTTCATCGGAAGTCAGTCCGTTCAGTTCCATAATACTTTCCGGTGAAGTCTGATACTCTTTGGCGATTTCCCACAGACTGCTTTTTTCACCGGCAATAAAGCCGACAATACCGGGCATTTTTTGAAGCCGTTCAAGATCCTGTGGCTCTTCTTTGATCGTATCTACCACATTTTTGCTGGAGGCAGAGAATACAAGAGTGCTGATGTTGATCACCACTTTTGCCTCGATCTCAGTGGAATCCAGCATGATAACGCTGATCTGACTGATATCCGTCTGCAGGAGGTAGTGATCCTGAGGCGAGATATCTTTTACCTCCATAAAGTGTTGGAATGGGATCATGCCCTTTAGACATTCCAGCGGTTTTTCATCATTTTCTGTAATATATAGAATATCCAGCTCTACAACACCTTCCAGCGAAATACCATTTTCCACGATATCCTGCTCATCAATCTGCACTTTGCCGGAAGCTGTACAGATCTGCAGGATCTGTTCCTGTTTGTCATCTGTTTTGATCTGCTCTGATACACGGACAACATTTTGTGTTTTGAGCAGGAGCTGTTCAAAATCTGCAGGCTTCTTTATCAGAGAGAGTTCGCAGGCCGTGGAATAAGCGTCTTTTAAAATCTGAAGCTGCACATCTTCATAAAATTTCATTGTTACATTCATCGAAAGGTCGATCTCCAGGATTCTTTGTTCTCCGTCTTCGTCTGCCTTTGCTTCAAGAAGACTGCATTGGGGCTGGAAAACAATATCCGGGATCATCTGTTCGCTGCACTGCGAACATGGAATAATGCTGTCGATAGAGGTTTCCGTTTCGAGACATTCTGTCCGCCTCTCTTCATCGGAAGGTACATAGAGCAAAAATACATGTAGATCCCCTGTGACACGGATGTTATCCTCCAGAAGACGTGTCTGAAGATTTCGTGGAGTGAGTTCATAATATAGGACTGTATCAATATCAGGTTTTCCTTTAGGAAGTGTAAGTTCGTCTTTGATACGGAGAATATCCCGCTGGCGGGGAGTGGAACGCGTGTATGTGACCGTATCGAAGCATTTATGAAGACCTGTTGAAGGTACAGACTCCATGCCTGTTCGGGCAGCATCATCGGATAGGATATCGATACCGGCAGCATAGGCAGTTTCCTGTTCGGCAATACATTGAAAACCGGCGATAGCCCGTACACTTATCTTGCGGGAATGGATCAATTGTATCTGACAGTCCTCTAAGTCAGAGTTGCAAAATACATCATCTGTATTCTGTAATCCATCCAGATGTATTGTTTCTTCAAAAGGCAGTTTTCCATCCATGCTGTGTATGGGACGGATATCATCCCGGCTGCTATAAAGCAGGGTAAAAAGAAGCTGACCTTTTAGGATACATTTGTCCTGTTCACACTTTATATCAGTTACTTCCAGACAGCTGTGCTCTTTGATGACAGCGTCAATATCAGGCTTGGTATCAGGCACATTAATATCATCCTCCAGAGTGATCTGGATGTTTCCGTGACATTTTATCATATTCGTATTCATGGTTTCTGTTAAAAGTTTCATGGGAAATCCTCCGTTTAATGTAATATATTGTCCCGTATGGTTTAAATATATGAAATAAAGTGCTCTGATATGCAAAAAAAAGGGCAAAAATATTGGACAGATATAAGTATCTGATTTATAATGATATTATATATGTGTTCGAAAAGAAACGATTTCTTAGGAGGTTAATTATGGCAGGAAAAAAAAGAAAAACAGGCAAAAAAGGAGGCAGCAGGTTACGGTTAAAGATTATGCTGGTTGCTTTGCTTCCGATCATTCTCATGGCAGTGATCGTGGGGGGTGTGGCAGCGAGAAATATGTCAGAGGGAATGCGGCAGGAGATGATGTATGCACTTAAAGCAGAGGCACATTCTCTGGAGCAGGTCTATAATGCGGTTAATGATGATGCTTATTCTGTCAGTGGAGATAAGCTTATGAAAGGAAGCTTTAACATTACTGACAATACAGAGTTCATTGATAATTTTTGCGAAGGAACAGGCATGCATGTGACATTTTTTTATGGAGATACCCGTATGGCAACGACTTTGACGGATAAGTCAGGAAATCGCATTGTTGGTACAAAAGCGGATGATAGTATCGTAAAAGCTGTACTGCAGAATGGAAAGACGGTTGAAAAGTATGATTTTGCGATTGATGGGGAGGATTATTATGCCTGCTATGAACCGTTAACGGATTCAAATGACAAGATCATCGGTATGGCATTTGCCGGAAAACCGGTCAAAGAAGTACAGGCAATGATCAGTGAGCGTATAGTGACGATCGCAGTGGTTGAATTGATCATGGTACTGATCGCAGGAGTTTTCATAATTATCCTGACACAGGGGATTACGCTGGGGATCCGGTCAGCAGAAAAGGCTGTGGAGGGATTGTCCAATGGTGATCTGACTGTGGCGATAGAGTCAAAGGCGATGCGCAGAAGTGATGAGCTTGGTGACATGGCAAAAGGTGTGGCAGTACTTTTGAATCAATTGCTGGAGGTCGTGAACCATATCCGCAGTTCTTCTGAGCAGCTTTTAAAATCAGGTACAGATCTGAGCAATATGGCAACACAGACAAATTCTACAGCAGATGACATTGGAAAAGCGATCGAAGAGATTTCCCAGGGGGCAGTATCTCAGGCGGATGAGATTGAAAGAGCCTCTCATGAAGTTGACACGATGGGACAGTTGATCGATCATATCGTTGATAATGTAGCACAATTAGATAAAGGAACTCAGGAGATTAAAAGTTCCAGTGACAGGTCTATTGAGATCATTCGTGATCTGACGGAATCAAATGATAAGAGCATGGAGGCAGTGAAGCATATTGCCAGTCAGGTAAATGCCACTAATGAGTCTGCCATGAAGATCCGTGCAGCAGTTGATCTGATCACATCCATTGCAGAGGAAACGAATCTGCTGTCATTAAATGCTTCCATTGAGGCGGCACGTGCCGGAGAGCAGGGACGAGGCTTTGCTGTTGTTGCCGGACAGATCCAGAAGCTGGCAGAGCAGAGTAACGAATCAGCAGGAAGTATTGCCGATATTATTGGAGAGCTTTTGAAGGATTCTGAAAATTCCGTTCATATTATGGAAGAAGTTCAGAAAATCATGAATGAGCAGCAGGAAAAACTGCAGGCAACGAGAAAACAGTTTATGGAAGTAGGAGAGGGAATCAGCGGTGCTGCCATGGCAGCAGGAATGATCCGCCAGCAGACAGAAAATTGCAATACGGCTCGTACTAATGTGGCGGAGGTTATCACAAATCTGTCAGCAATCTCTGAGGAAAATGCAGCATCAACAGAAGAAACGACAGCATCTATGCAGGAATTAAATGCAACGATCAATCTTCTTGCAGAATCAGCACAGCAGCTTCAGGATCTGTCAAAATCTCTGGAGGAGGATATCTCATTCTTCCGTCTGGAAAAGGGCAGGATAAAAGAAAAGATTCATGATGCTATAGAGGGCTGAGAAAGGACTTGAATATGCTTACATATACAGAAGAAATTACGGTGGAAGAGTACAATGAACTTCGTCACAGTGTGAACTGGATCACCGTGAAAGAAAAAAGGGCTCAGAAGGCATTAAATAATTCGTTTTACAAATTAATTGCCAGACGAGAGGGAAAACCGGTTGGAATGGCCCGTATCGTCAGTGATGGCGGTTATACCTATTTTATTACGGACGTTATTGTCCGACCGGACTGTCAGGGTGAGCATATTGGTACAATGTTGATCGACAAGCTTTTAGAGTATATTAAGAGGGATGTCAATGATGATGAGACTGTAATGGTCAGTTTGATGGCGGCATATGAGAGAGAAAGCTTTTATGAGCGTTTTGGATTTCATACACGTCCCTTTGGAAATCATGGACCGGGAATGTCCATGTGGGTGTCCAGAATCGCAGATGGAAGTATTATTACTTCATAACACTAAATAAATGGGTGTCACATGATGTGGCACCCATTTATTTAGTGTTGCTTAAGACTTCCCATACCAATAACAGGAAGCAGTCCATAATATGTCTCATGTCCGGTTGCATGCAATAGCACATAAGACATATTATGGGTATGTATCGATCTTGAGAGTGGGAAGTCTTAGTTAATTATAGGAAACGATTTGTCTCCGCGTCATACTTATAATCAATTGACTCGAGCTGCCTACAGATTTCCTGCCGGTTCAGATTTAATGATTTGCATAGTTCATCCAGATTCGGATAGAAATCCCGCAATTGTGTATTTAAATAGCTTACCAGCATAATAGGATCCTTGGGAATATTCATGGGGTTATTTGTCCTTTCTGCAGGATGCATTGATCAATTCTACGATCTTTTCGATGGAATTGTTCAATTGGCTTCGCCGCATTGCCTTGATAAATTGATCTTTGTCTTTGAATGCTGTATTGACAGCATTCAGAAGCTTTTCGTCCGTCAGCTCCTCTTCCTGGATTACGATACTGTATCCCTGCTTTTCAAAGGAAGCAGCATTAAGGATCTGATCTCCGCGGCTTGCCTGAGCAGATAAAGGGATCAGGATATTTGGCTTTCGCAGGGCGAGGATTTCGCAGATGGCATTTGCTCCGGCACGGGAGATCATAATATCTGCAGCGGCCATTAGATCACGCAATTCTTCCTTTATGTACTCAAATTGTACATAGCCCTTTGTATCTTTCAGGGAATCATCCATTTTTCCTTTGCCACATAAATGAATGATCTGGAACTTTTCCAAAAGCTGTGGAAGGATATTGCGGACGGCTTCATTTACACGGACGGCGCCAAGACTTCCTCCGATAATCAGAATTACAGGTTTATCGTCTGTGAAACCGCAGAAAGCAAGTCCTTTTTCTCTGTTTCCCTCGAATAATTCACGGCGGATCGGGGAACCTGTGAGAACACCTTTGTGATTTGGGATATGATTTAATGTCTCCGGAAAATTCGTACAAACCCGTTCGGCACAAGGAATACAGATTTTATTTGCCAGACCCGGTGTCATGTCAGACTCATGGATGACGCAGGGAATATGACGTGACTTGGCAGCCAGTACTACAGGAACCGAGACAAATCCTCCCTTGGAAAATACCACATCGGGATTAATGATCTTTAACAGCTTTCTTGCCTGACCGCATCCACGGATCACTTTGAAAGGATCGCTGAGATTTTTTGGGTCAATATACCGTCGGAGCTTTCCACTGGAAATGCCATAATAAGGGATTCCGAGATCAGCAATAAGGCGACTCTCGATTCCTTCATAGGAACCAATATAATGAACCTCATATCCCTGTTTTTTAAGCTCCGGGATCAATGCTATATTTGGTGTAACATGACCGGCAGTACCACCACCAGTAAGAACTATCTTTTTCATTTTGTAAACCAAACCTTTCTTTTTATACAATCTCATTTTATTATATTAGCATTCTAGTATTTTATCAACTCAAGTTTCACAGATTAAACACTTTTTCTACACTTTTTATACAAAGAATTTTTATATTCTTTGTAAGAAAAATATAACTGATAAATTGCAAAAATAAGCAAAGAAAAGCCGATTTTTTAGTATCGGGATTGACTGCAAAAAGCGAAGAGGAAGAAATCCGGGCAGACGGAATGAGATTTGGAGCAGCGAGCAGAAATAGTTCTATCACGGAGGAGGACAGGATTTCTGATTCCATGATAAAGAAGCTTAAAAAGAATTATTCAGGTGAAATATCAGGAGTATCAATTAGCGAATCAGCGGGGACGACATCTGTAGAAAAAGATGGCAATTCTGCTGACATAAATGTTACAGGGGTCTATCAGGATTTTTATATAGTGGGAGTCTATCAATATGAGAGTGCTGGAACGATCAGTGACAGTTCGGAGAATGTCACGACAACTGCGTATATCCCTTTAACCACAGAAAAAGAAATCATGAGATCAGATGAGGGGTATACGCAGTTTACCATTGTGACAGACACATCCGTAAACAGTGTTTCATCGTTTGCTGACAGCGTGGAACAATTTTTTTCATCCTACTACGCATCCAATGATAACTACGAGGTGACTACTTCCACAATGGAATCAATGACACAATCCATGAGCAAGATGATACAAACCGTATCAATGGCGATCGCTCTGATCGCAGGGATATCTCTGCTGGTTGGAGGAATTGGTGTTATGAATATCATGCTGGTCTCTATTACAGAAAGAACCAGAGAAATCGGCACAAGAAAGGCACTGGGGGCCACGAATGGATCGATCCGTCTGCAGTTTATCATAGAATCTGTAGTGCTATGTCTGATCGGAGGATGTCTGGGAATATTCGTGGGACTGCTTCTGGGAAGTGTGGCGGCTTCCATGCTGGGATATGCGGCGACAGCACCGGTAGCAGCTATTTTTATCGCTGTACTGTTTTCTATGGCGGTTGGTGTGTTTTTTGGGTATTATCCGGCAAACAAAGCAGCGCGGCTGGATCCGATTGAGGCTTTGCGATATGAATAAACATAAGATATAACGAAAAATAAGCGTCCACACGATTTGATCGGTGGACGCTTATTTTTAAGTCAAACGGGATCATTTAATGATCATCCCTCGGTTCCTGAGGGGGTGGCACTCACCCGCTCTCTGTATGTCAGAACCTTTTCGATAGAGGCACACATATTAAAGTACTGTGTTTTCGTATCTTCCAGATATTTCTTTCCGGATTCTGTCAGATGATAGTAAACGCGGAAACGCTTACCAACAACCTGAACCTTACGTTCCTCTAAATAACCGTTTTTCTTTAATCGGTAGAGTGTTGGATACATCGTTGCTTCATTCAATTGATATTCGCCATCACTCTGTTGTTCAAGATCCTGTGAAAGCTGATATCCGTATTTGTCTTCTTCCTCTAACAGATTCAACAGGACCATCTCAATAGTTCCTCGCTTCAAATTGTCTTGAATACCCATGCTTGTATCATCCCTATACTTCTATTTTTTGAATGGTTTACAGTGACTATCATATTATAACAAAAAATTAAAAAAAATGCTGGATATTACTATAAGAAATTGGAGTATTTTTTAAAAAAAATTGTAAAATCGGGTCTAAAACCAGAAAACCAATTAAAATTATAGCAATACAAGTGAAAATAACACCTATAACAGCATGTTGAAAAGCCTGCTGGGATAAATCCGCCTCTGTTTCCTGATCAACAAAATGATGATAAATAGTTTCATAGGAAGCGTCCGGATAATCCTCTAAATACTGGAGCATATCACTGTACAGCAGCAAACGTGCCTGAAACAGATCGTCCCTCGTATGTTTCTCTCTGTTTTTGGAAAAAGTATATTTAGTTATGGAACGACTTAACAGACGAAGTCTGCAGCTTAATAGGAATGAACGCATGAAATACTCCTTTCTTAACTGATCACTCCATGCTTTGTACAGGTAATTTTCAGCTTAACTGTTTTATTTGCACTGGAACCGATCAGATGGAATGTTGCTTTACCATAAGCAGAATTTGCTTCTTTCCAGCGTTTTCCACTGTCATAGATCCAGCTTTTATAATTATATACATCAATTGTATGAGATACATCTGAACATACAACTAAAGTGCCATCATACATAAAGGTCGCATTAAGCGTGTAAGACCAGCAGAGAACATCATTTGCATTGTAATATTTATATGTTTTTTTGGCAGCTTTTTTCTTTGTGGCATAACGTGCCATAGATGGTATCGTAGTCTCCTCTAATGTGACTACACAGTAATCACCATTATCCAGATCGGTTGTTTCCTCAGATACGGTTGTGGCTTCAGCGGCAGATGCCGGTGCAAAAGTCAGCAGACTTGATGCCATCAGGCAGATAGACAGTGCCAGACAAAAAAGTGACTTAAAATGTTTTTTCATAAAATGTACCTCCTATTCAGTTTTGTGAATAAATGATTCTGAGGTAGGTGCGGATAGTGGATCTTTTGGAGCATCTGTGGTGTCAATGGTATATGTTTCAAGCTTGATCTCTCCATGTCCATTGACCTCGGTCAGCTGCCGATGCCCGTAAACCAAAAATATTCCTACTGCGATCACAAATAATGAGCAGATGAGAATAGCAGCTATCCTGAAACAATATTTTTTGCGTTTGGCATATTGTTTCTGCAGGGCATCTTCGTAGTTGTCCATAAGTTCTCTGGGATGTCCAAAGTGAGCAAATATTTCTATGGCAGATGCAGACGGATGTTCCATCAGATAGCAATCCAAAGAATCGCTCATATCTTCGAGAAACTGTTCTGTGCTTTCGCGGTCTCCGGAGTAGTACATCCGCAATTGCTTTAGATATTGTTCCCGATCAAAAGCGTTCATCGAAAAACCTCCTCGTTTGTGGTTACATTTTAATCATATACAAAACCAATATTTTTTGCAAATACATTCCCGGCTAAAACATTATAAGTAATAATTTATTAATATAAATAAGAAATAAAGCATTTATAGTTAATATATTTAAATTGTTTGTATGATTTACATAATTTTAGCAAAAATAAAATTTACATGCAAGGGGGAGAATCAATAGATTTGGAATAAATATCCGCAATGAGGATAGAAAAACGTGATATATGAATAAAAGCACAAGTGCATAGCAAGTATAATTTGTATAAGTAATGTAAAAATATAGAATAATTTTGAATATTATGATTATAGAAGGTGTTTGCATGGTTTTGAAAAATAAAGAGATTGGGGGGAGGATCCGTCGGGTCAGAAAGGAAAAGGGATGGACACAGGAGAGATTTGCCCGTGAATTTCATATGACTCAGCAGACTCTGAGCAGGTATGAGACAGGACGGGTGTCTATTCCAAATGATGCATTGCAGAGTATTGCGGAGGGAATGGGCGTATCCATGGGATATTTTCTGGGGATAGATCCGGTGGGACTGTCGGAGGATGAAAAAGGACTGTTAGAACTGTACCGTGGGACGGATAAGCGGATGAGAAAGTATGTCTATGAGATCGTGAAGATCATGTCCGTGAATTTTCAGGGAAAGGATACAGAGGAATAGAAAGTAAGCCGGTATAAGATAAAATGACATTTGGCGGTTGACAAGTGCCAAAAAGGATACTAATATAAAGGAAGACGAAAAACTGTGACGGAGACAGTACCTTATCTGGAAATGCTTCAGTGAGTCCGGGATAGTGTGAACCGGGTGTATAGAGAATTACCTCTTGGATAGATGAGAGAAGATCACTCCTGAGTTGCAGACTGGAACGTTGCTTTATCAGTACAGTTTGACGGATCCCACCGTTATAGGGGTATGTATCGAATTGCTTTATTTCCGTACAGATTAAATAGGTGGTTATGAATGTTATGGCTTTCATCCTGTTTAGGATGAGGGTCTTTTTTATTTTAAAGGAGGAAAGGAAATGTATCAAAAAGTTTCACCTGACATGAATTTTGTTGACAGAGAAAAAAACGTAGGAAAGTTTTGGCGGAATCAGCAGATATTTGAAAAATCCATGAAGGCAAGAGAGGGAAAACCTGTTTATACCTTCTATGACGGACCGCCTACTGCAAATGGCAAACCGCATATCGGTCATGTCCTGACCCGTGTTATCAAGGATATGATACCGCGTTACAAGACCATGAAGGGATACATGGTACCTCGTAAAGCAGGATGGGATACCCATGGACTTCCGGTAGAGCTGGAGGTTGAGAAGCTTCTTGGACTGGATGGCAAGGAACAGATCGAAGAGTACGGTATGGAGCCTTTCATTAAGAAATGTAAGGAATCTGTCTGGAAATACAAAGGCATGTGGGAGGATTTTTCAGGAACAGTAGGTTTCTGGGCTGATATGGAAAATCCATATGTAACATACGATGACAATTTTATTGAGTCTGAGTGGTGGGCATTAAAGGAAATCTGGAACAAGAAGCTTTTATATAAGGGATTTAAGATAGTTCCGTATTGCCCGAGATGTGGAACACCGCTTTCTTCCCAGGAGGTGGCACAGGGCTACAAGCTGGTAAAGGAGCGTTCTGCAATTGTACGTTTCAAGGTGGTTGGCGAGGATGCATATTTTCTGGCATGGACGACGACACCTTGGACGCTGCCGTCAAATGTGGCACTTTGTGTCAATCCGGAAGATACCTATATTAAGGTAAAGGCAGCAGACGGTTATACGTATTATCTGGCAGAGGCACTGGCAGACAGTGTATTAGGCAGTCTTGCCAAGGAGGAAGGCGAAAAAGCATACGGGGTGCTTGAAACCTATAAGGGAAGTGAATTAGAGAACAAAGAATATGAACCTTTGTACAGCTGTGCAAAGGAATGTGCGGACAAGCAGCATAAAAAGGGATTTTTTGTGACATGTGATACTTATGTTACCATGTCAGATGGTACAGGTATTGTTCATATTGCACCTGCTTTTGGTGAAGATGATGCAAATGTAGGACGCAAATATGATCTTCCGTTTGTACAGTTTGTCACCGGCAAGGGTGAGATGAGTGAAGAGACACCATTTGCAGGACTTTTTGTTAAAAAGGCAGATCCGGAGGTACTCAAAGATCTGGATGCATCAGGTAAGTTGTTTGCGGCACCGAAGTTTGAACATGATTATCCTCATTGCTGGCGGTGTGATACACCACTTATCTATTATGCGCGTGAATCATGGTTTATTAAGATGACAGAGGTTCGTGATGATCTGGTTCGCAATAATAACACGGTCAACTGGATACCTGAATCAATCGGTTCAGGACGATTTGGAAACTGGCTTGAGAATATTCAGGATTGGGGCATTTCAAGAAACCGTTATTGGGGAACCCCATTAAATATCTGGGAATGTGAGGGCTGTGGCAGACAGGAATCGATCGGAAGCCGTGCGGAGCTGGCACAGAGAAGTGGCAATCCGGAGGATGCAAAAGTAGAGCTTCATCGTCCGTATATTGATGCCGTGACATTTACCTGTCCGGATTGTGGCAAGACAATGCATCGTGTACCGGAGGTTATTGACTGCTGGTTTGATTCCGGAGCAATGCCATTTGCACAGCATCATTATCCATTTGAGAATAAAGATCTCTTTGAGCAGCAGTTCCCGGCACAGTTTATTTCAGAGGCAGTTGATCAGACAAGAGGATGGTTCTATTCGCTTATGGCAGAGTCAACACTTTTGTTTAATAAGGCTCCTTATGAAAATGTTATTGTTCTGGGACATGTACAGGATGAAAATGGCCAGAAGATGAGTAAATCTAAGGGAAATGCGGTTGATCCGTTTGATGCATTGGATAAATATGGTGCAGATGCGATCCGCTGGTATTTCTATATTAATAGTGCACCGTGGCTGCCAAATCGTTTCCATGGTAAGGCAGTACAGGAGGGACAGCGTAAATTCATGGGAACTCTGTGGAACACTTACGCATTCTTTGTACTGTATGCCAACATTGATGAGTTTGATGCAACAAAGTACACCTTGGAATATGATAAGCTTTCCGTGATGGATAAGTGGCTTTTGTCCCGTTTGAACAGTACGGTAAAGGCTGTAGATGAAAATCTGGCAGCATACCGTATTCCTGAGACGGCAAGGGCATTGCAGGATTTCGTTGATGAGATGAGTAACTGGTATGTACGCCGTTGTCGTGAGCGTTTCTGGGCAAAGGGAATGGAGCAGGACAAGATCAATGCATATATGACTCTTTATACGGCACTTGTAACGATCTCAAAGGCTGCAGCACCAATGATCCCGTTTATGACAGAAGATATTTATCGCAATCTGGTATGTTCTGTTGATGCAGATGCTCCGGAAAGTGTCCATCTCTGTGATTTCCCGGAGGTAAACGAGTCTTATATTGATAAGCAGCTAGAGGATGATATGGAGGTTGTTCTGGAGGCTGTTGTGATCGGACGTGCCTGCAGAAATACTGCAAATATCAAGAACAGACAGCCGATCGGAAAGATGTATATTAAAGCAGGAAAAGAGCTCAGTGATTTCTATGTTGATATCATCCGTGATGAACTCAATGTCAAGGAGGCAGAGCTTACGGAGGATGTCAGCAAACTGACTACTTATAGCTTTAAGCCTCAGCTTAAGACTCTGGGCCGCCGCTTTGGCAAGAAGATCAATGATGTAAAACAGATCCTGGCCGGACTGGATGGTCAGGTCGCCATGGCAGAGTTAAATGAAAAGGGTACACTGATGATTCAGGTGGATGGTCAGGATGAAGCATTAGAAAAAGATGATCTGCTGATCGAGGCAGCTCAGATGGAGGGATATGTATCCGACAGCGATCATGGGATCACGGTTGTGCTTGATACGAATCTGACACCGGAGCTTTTGGAAGAGGGCTTTGTGCGTGAGATCATCAGCAAGATCCAGACTATGCGTAAGGATGCAGGCTTTGAGGTTATGGATCATATCAGAGTCAGCATGCAGGATAATGAAAAAGTACAGAAGGTGATCAGTGACAATGAGACAGAGATACGCTCAGAAGTTTTAGCGGATGAAGTTTCCTATGATGGAGCGAAGGGTTTCGTGAAGGAATGGAGTATTAACGGTGAGAAGGTCACTCTCGGTGTTGAAAAAATATAAAGAAAATAGAATATAACTCTTTTTTGGGGTAGAATGGGACTGCAATGTCTGATACAATAATATTATATGTTATTGCAAGGCATTGCAGTTTTTTTGCCGGAAAGTTTAACGATGTAAGTTTCATGAAACAGATGCGGTATTAATGATCAGGAGGGATGAAAAATAATGAAAAAAATCAGAAAAAATATCGTCACATGGCTGATGGTAACAGCAATGATCGTAAGCAGTCTGGTTGTGCCGGGGGATCCTACAGTCCGGGCAGCGGCTGCGTCGTATGATCTGTCAGTGGAGGAAGGTGCCAGTCCTTTGACGATGGTACGAAACCAGTGGGGTGATGATTATATTGCGGAGATTCTTTTTAATGTTCCGGATATGATCGCTACACAGAGTAAGGTACAAAAAGAAAATCCGAAGATTGAAGTTACATTGAAGGTGAATAGCATCAGCAATGATACCGGAAATATACGGGCGATGATATTTACACAGGATGGACTTTACAATTGGAATCAGAGTGGTACGGCAGATGTGGCAGCAGGCCGGGAGATTACTTTGAGTTATGCACTGTCAGAGATGGAATGGACCGATTCTTCTCTGGCAAAGCTGGGTGTGCGTTTTGCAGATAGTACGTTCAATACATCAAGCATCTCTTATTCTGTTGTATCGGCCAAGGTTATTATGGGAGATTCCGATAACGGCAGCTCTTCGGGCGGATCAGCAACGACAGATGATGGGCTGGCTGCGGATGCAAGAGAGAGAGAAAGCGATTACTCGGTAGACGTAAATGAGACAGTATATGATCAGTGGTATTCTGAATTTACATTTTCCATTACGAATCATACCTCTTCGGCTGTTTCAAAAGTGCAGGCGGTACTTCCTACAAGTGGGGAGCCGGAGAATTTACAGAGCTTTGAATCCATCAATGTTGTTTACAATAAGACAGTTGGTGGTCTGATCGTATATTATTCCGGTGAGATCGGAGCCGGAGCGACTGTGAAGATCGGAGGAAAGATCGGATTTAAGCCTTCTTCGGTCAGCATGGGAAAGGCCTATGTGCGGGCGGTGAACTGTAATCCGCCGAAAGGGGAAGGAACATCAGCGGGTGAACTGCTGTATGAAATGACAGGCCAGACAAAGGATATTCCGTATCCTGAGACACCGGTAGGCAAACATGGAAAGCTTCATCTGCAAAAGGTTGATGGCTATGGAAATGCACCGGTGATCGTAGATGAGAATGGTAATCCCTATCAGCTGAGGGGAGCCAGCAGTCATGGTATTCAATGGGATGTTGGTTACAATTATGTGAATAAAGGGGCTATGCAGAGTCTGCGTGATGAGTGGGGAGTCAATATGTTCCGTATGGCTTGTTATGTGACCCAGGGTGGTTATACAGAGGGAGCACAGAGCCGGATGGATAAAACAATAGAAACGGGTGTTCAGGCAGCCCAAGAACTTGGAATGTATGTGATCGTGGACTGGCATGTACACTCAGCATATGGCTCAACAGAGAATCCTAATACAACGAAATCATGGGCAAGGGAATTTTTCAAAAAATATGCCACAGAGTATAAGGACTACGATAATGTGATCTTTGAGCTGTGTAATGAGCCGGTAAATACACAGTGGTATGATGGAAGCGGAAATGATTTGTATAGTTACTGCAAGGAAATGGCAGGAATTATCCGGGAATGTGGCAGTAATGCATTGATCGTCTGCGGGACAAATACCTGGTCACAGGATGTAGATGAGGTTGCCAAAAAGCCGTTGAAGGATGATGGATTTAAGAATGTGCTGTATACAGTTCATTTTTATGCGGCAACTCATTATGACAGTATACGGGCAAAGGTAAGGAAAGCCGTAGAGGCAGAGACTCCGATTTTTGCTACGGAATTTGGTATTTGCAAGGCGGATGGAAGTGGAGTATATGATACGGCGAATGCGGATGAATGGATCGCACTTTTTGATTCGCTGAATATAAGCTATGCCTGCTGGAGCTTCTGCAATAAGGGAGAGTCGGCATCTTATCTGAAGACCTCCTGCAGTAAGACGCAGGGAGGATATGTAGAAGAGGATCTGAGTACTACAGGTATATGGCTTGTAAATACATATCGGGCACATCAGGATATTGAAAATAATACGGATATGAAGGTGACACCAAATCCGGAAAACAGTGCGAAACCGGGAGAGAGCGGAGGAGCCACAGCCGCACCGGGAAGCAGCACAAAACCGGGAGAGAGCGGAGGAAACACGGAAACACCGGGAAGCAGCACAAAACCGGGAGAGAGCGGAGGAAATACAGCCACACCGGGAAGCAGCACAAAACCGGGAGAGAGCGGAGGAAATACGGAAAAACCGGGAAGCAGCACAAAACCGGGAGAGAGTGGAGGAAATACAGAAACACCGGGAAGCAGCATGAAACCAGGAGAGAGTGGAGGTAATACAGCCACACCGGGAAGCAGCATGAAACCGGGAGAGACCGGAGGAAATACAGCCACACCGGGAAGCAGCATGAAGCCGGGAGAGAGTGGAGAAAATACAGCCACACCGGGAAGCAGCACAAAACCGGGAGAAACCGGAGCAAACACGGCCGCACCGGGAAACAGCGTAAAACCGGGGACTTCTGCAGGACCGTCATATTCGGCAAAGCCGGTACAGACTAATCCACCGGCAGGAAATATACAGCAAAGCCCTGCCCCATCGTCTGCAAAGCCTGCAGGGGAAGAGAATGGGCAGATTACCGATTCGACAGGGACAGGTCAGTCGAATACGAAGAAAAAGAAATATGTCCGTCTGAAAAAGAAAACCATTAAGCTCAGACGTGGAAAGAAAGCAAAAATCGTGATCAAGAAAAAAATGCCGGGAGATAAAGTGAAAAAATATAAGATCCTAAAAGGAAAGAAATATATAAGGATCACCAAAAAAGGAGTTGTAAAGGGACGCCGTAAAGGGGTCGCTGTGATAAAGGTTATAATGAAGAGTAAAGCTTCGGCAAAATGTAAGATCATAGTAAAAAAGTAAGTTAAATAGAGACTGAAAAACAGGCACCGGTTCATTTCCATTGGAAATGAGCCGGTGCCTGTTGTATTATGCCTATTGTTATTAACTGTTTTTGTGACGTTTCTTTTTGAAACCTTCTACAGATTCCTTCCAGATCGCCGGATGGAATAGGATCAATAGAGGAAAAAGCTCAAGACGTCCTGCAAGCATATCAAACATAAGAACCAGTTTGGAAAATACATTAAAATGTCCAAAGTTTTGTGTCGGTCCGACCTTATTTAGTCCCGGTCCCATATTATTGATGGTAGTCAGAACGGCAGTGAAATTTGTAACCAGGTCCTTATCCTCAAAGGAGATTGCAAAGACCGAAAGGGCAAAAATGATCATAAACGTAATAAAGAAAACATTGATGGAGCGGACGACTTCGTGATCGACGGGTTTACCCTCCACATTGATCTTGCGTACACTTTTTGGATGGATATAGCTGTTTAATTCTTTGAGGATGGTTTTGAACAGGACAACGACCCTTGAAACTTTTATGCCGCCACCGGTACTGCCTGCACATGCACCGACAAACATGATCATAAGAAGAACTGTCTGACTTGTCTGGGGCCACAGGTCGAAATCAGTTGTTGAAAAACCTGTGGAGGTGGCGAGTGAAGCGACCTGAAAGACAGAGTGTGTCATGGCTTCAAAACCGGTAGGATACATAGAACGTATATTAAAGAAAATGATCATGACCGCGATCAGGATCATTCCCAGATAGTAATGAATTTCTTCCATAGCTACAGCCTTTCGGAAATGGCGGTAGAGGAGATAAAAGTAAAAGTTAAAGTTGATACCGAAAAGGATCATAAATATAGCAACGACCCATTGGATATATGGAGAATATCCCATTATACTGTCATTTTTGATACCGAATCCACCGGTGCCGGCTGTGCCAAATGCGGTAGTAAGAGAATCAAATACCGGCATATGCCCTGCCAACAGAAAGATAAATTCGATAACAGTCATTCCGAAATAGATCGCATACAGGATCATTGCCGTATAACGCACCTTAGGAACCAGTTTACCAACGGATGGTCCGGGACTTTCTGCACGCATAAGATTTATGCTGGAACCGCCACTTAACGGAAGAATGGCCAAAAGAAAGACGAGAACGCCCATGCCGCCGATCCAGTGTGTAAAACTTCGCCAGATCAATGCTGCGTGGGAAAGCCCCTCGACATTGCTCAAAATAGTTGCACCGGTCGTGGTAAAACCGGAGATAGTCTCGAAAAGTGCATCCTCCCAATGGGGGATTTCTCCACTGATCCAGAAAGGGATCGCACCGAACAAGCTCAACAGGATCCAGCTTAAAGAGGTGGCGAGACAGCCTTCTTTAAGATAGAAAACAGTATTTTTAGGCTTGTGCAGTGTCATAAAAATACCCAGAAGCATGCAAATACATGCAACAATAAAAAAGTAGCGTCCTTCTGATTCCTGATAGATCAGGGATGTAATGCACGGAAGCAGTATAAATGCTGCTTCGATCTTTAATACATACCCAAGAATATATCTTAAAATTGAATAATTCATAACCTTTCGTCCTTTATTTTAAAATATCCTGCAGATCATTAAAGCCGGTATGGGTTGTGACAATCATAACCGTATCTCCTACCTGGATCGAATCAGAGCCCGTAGGGATCAGGATCGATCCGTTTCGGCTGATAAAGCAGATCAGGAGATTGTCTTTCAGAGACAGATCCATCAAAGGAGTATCGGTCACAGCAGAAAGCTCATTGACGCGAAACTCAATGGCTTCTGCTCTGGAATCAAACATATGATACAGTGTTTCGATATTACTTCCCATAGAATCTTTTTTTGCACGAACATAAGCAACGATTGTTTCAGACGTGATATATCGTGGATAGACTACGCTTCCAAGATCCAGACGGCTGATAACATCCTTAAAATTCATTCGATTGATCTTTGTGATAACCTTTGTCTGGGAAATCTGTTTTGCATGGAGTGTCAACAGAATATTTTCCTCATCAATGCCCGTCAGTGGCACAAAGGATTCGACTGAATCAATTCCCTCCTCTTCGAGAAGGTCTTCGTCAGTACCGTCACCGTTTATGATGGTTGCCTTAGGGAGAAGCTCGCTGAGTTCTTCGCATCGTTTCAGGTTCAATTCAATGATCTTTACGGATACGCCCATTGGCAGAAGCTGCTTGGCAAGGTAATATGCAGCTTTGCTTCCACCGATGATCATGGTACTTTTTACCTGATTTGTCTTAATACCGATGTCTTCCAGAAAGAATCTTCCCTGGCCTTTTGGTGCAACGAAAGAAATCTTATCACCACCCAAAAGAAGAGAATCTCCGGAAGGGATATACATGGCACCACTGCGTTCAATGCCACAGATCAAGACGCTTGTATTTATTTTTTTGCTTAACATGGAAATGCTCATGCCATCCAGAATATTATTTTCAGGAATACGGATTTTGATGAGTTCGGCCTGCCCATGGGCAAAGGAATTTACCTCCAAAGCCGTAGGAAGATAAAGAATACGGGCAATCTCACGAGCAGCTTCCAGTTCAGGATTAATGATCATTGCAAGTCCCAGCTTGTCCCGTAGATAAGCGGCTTCTCCGCTATAGTCCGGTGTGCGGACTCGTGCGATCGTAGAACAGTTTGCAACCTGATTTGCAACAGTGCAGCAAAGCAGGTTTAATTCATCTGATTCGGTAACAGCAATGAGCAGATTGGCAGAGGCGATTCCGGCATCCATTTGTGTACGATGGCTGGCACCGTTTCCGGCGATTCCCATGATATCATATACACTGGAGACTTCCTGGACTTTTCTGGCATCCTGATCAATGATCGTGATGTCATGTCCTTCTCTGGCCAGTTGCTCGATTAATGTAAGGCCGACTTTTCCGCAGCCGACTATAATAATGCTTAACCCCTGCCTGGCAGTTTTTTTTGTGATCAACATATTAATTACCTCCAAAACACACACGAAAACACTTCTATACTATATTCTTTTTTATGTAAAGTTTCAACAATAATTTACGATTTAGACAATTAATTCATAATAACCAATATTGTGCATAGGATGAAATAAGGTAATAATGAGGAGAAAAACTCAGTGAAAATGAAAAAATATGAAAAATATCATTTGGGAACATTGTCAGAATGTCTTGAGGAGAGAGCAGTACTCCTGGCACAGTATATGATTGAAAATAAGGCAACCGTGCGCCAGACAGCATCTGTATTCGGAGTTAGCAAAAGTACGGTACATAAGGATCTGACAGAAAAACTTCCAGGGATTGATCATGTATTGGCCGCTCAGGTCCGGGAGGTGCTGGATGTGAATAAATCAGAAAGACATATCCGGGGCGGTCTTGCAACCAAAGAAAAGTATCTTATGCAGGAAAAAGAAAAGGAGAAATTCCGTAATGCATATTAAAGCTGCATGCGGAATTTCTCCGGATAGATCGTCGGTGAATGGTAAAAGGTTGAGTTCTTAACAGATATTACTGTTTTTCATTGATTGCACGGATCGTTTCCTGAATGTCTTCCCAGGTGAGCTGATCAGAGCTGAAGGAAAGGATGGAATGCAGCGGTGTATCTTCAAACATGGCACGCATCATCATTTCCGTTCCGGCTCCCATGCTGTCATCACCTTCTCTGTCAGCGGAATTGGCAAATCCGCTTTTGACCAGCAGTGCATTCAGTGGGGACGGATCGTTTGCAAGAGAATAGACATCTCCACAGGAAGAAATATCTGTCACCATAAAAGGCAGTTTTTTTGTGTTTTCCAGACGGAGTATCAGCTTTTGGCGGACATCACGGGAGGAGGCACTGATAAGGATCTCATAGTCTCCGGAAGGAGCATACCAGTCATGGATCTGTGTATTGTAATATGCAAAAGCTCGTTCATCCAGATCAAAGACGATCGTCTTTGTCTCGCCCGGTTGTAGGGAGACTTTTGCAAAATTTCGTAATTCCTGCTCAGGGCGGATCTCTTCGCAGACAGCATTTTTTACATAGAGCTGTACGATTTCCTGTCCCTCTCTGTCTCCGGTGTTTGTGATATCAACGGAAATCTGTATTTTGTCTTTCGGCTTTGCGGATATGGCAGGGATGACATTGATATCATTACCGGATGCAGTATTAACAGCGACACTGCTTACAGACTGGCCATCTACGATGAGTTTTGCATTATCATAATGGAAAGTTGTGTAGCTTAGTCCGTAGCCAAATGGGAAGAGGACATTCATCTTGCGTTTGTCATAGTAGCGGTAGCCGATAAAGATTCCCTCGTTATAATGAACTTCATTTCGTGTACCCGGAAAATTCAGATAACAAGGACTATCCTCTGTGCGGAGAGGAAATGTTTCGGCAAGCTTTCCGGAAGGATTTACCCGGCCGTAGAGAATATCTGCAGCAGCTGCACCACTTGCCTGACCCGCGAGGTACATTTCCAAAACTCCTTTTACTTCTGAAAGCCAAGGCATGCAGACCGGTGAACCGTTATGCAGGACAACAACTGTGTTTGGCTGTACTTTACAGATTTCCCGGATCAGATGGTTCTGACACTCCGGCATGTTAAGATGGGTACGGTCAAAGCCTTCACTTTCAAAAGAATCCGGCAGACCGGCGAAAATGACAGCGGTATCGGCTGCTTTTGCTGCCAAAACGGCCTGTGAGACAAGTTCTTCGTTAATCTCATCCTTTTCGATATCATAGCCTTTTGAATAGGAAATATTATCATTATCCTTTAATGCATCCAGAGCACTTTCGACACGAAAACAGTTGATATGACTGGAGCCGCCACCCTGTATCCGCGGGACTTCTGCAAATGCTCCGATGATTGCTGTTTTCTGCTCCGGTTTCAGTGGCAGTATATTGTCATTTTTTAAAAGGACGGCACTATTTTCTGCCACCTTTTTTGCCAGTGCGTGATGAGACTCTTTATCATAAGTGAAATTTTCTTTCCTATTAGAATGATAACGATCGACAATCGTGAGGATCCGTTCTACTGTTTTATCAAGTACTTCCATGGACACTGTTCCGTCTTGCACGGCCTTTACGATCTGTTTATCGGTCTCTCCGTGGCAATCCGGCATTTCCAGATCCAATCCGGCATTCAGGGATTTAACACGGTCATTCATTGCACCCCAATCAGTCATAACGAGGCCCTTAAATCCCCATTCATCCCTCAAAACTTTATTTAAAAGCCAATTATTTTCGCAGGAGTATGTGCCATTGATACGGTTATAACTGCACATGATGGTCCAGGGCTGAGCCTTTTTGACAACACGCTCAAAGGCTGCAAGATAGATTTCGCGCAGAGTACGTTCGTCCACTTGTGCACTGATATTCATACGTCTTGTTTCCTGATTATTTGCGGCAAAATGTTTAACGCTGGTACCGATATTTTTATCCTGAACACCTTTCACAAAGGCAGCTCCGATTTCTCCGGTCAGATAAGGATCCTCCGAAAAATATTCAAAATTTCGTCCGCAGAGAGGGGATCGCTTCATGTTGATCCCCGGTCCGAGAAGGACAGAGACATTTTCTGCCTGACATTCATCGCCCAGTGCATTGCCGACTTCGCTCAAAAGATCCCGGTCGAAGGAACATGCCATGGCAGAGGCAGTTGGAAATCCGACAGCAAGAATACTCTGGGCCCAGCCCATATTATTGCTGACTTCTTCCTGCTTGCGGAGACCGCAGGGACCATCGGAAACCATAATGTTTTTTAGTCCGATACGATCGATTTCTTCTGTGTGCCAAAAATCAGAACCGGAGCAGAGGCTTGCTTTCTCTTCTAAAGTCATATCTTGTATCATTTTTTGGATATCCATATTTATCTCCCTTCGTATTAAATAATAAACGGGTTTAAACATCAATTATAAAAAAATTCTGGAAAGAGCGATTCAATAAAACAGAAATGCTTGACAATCACCAAATTAGATGATAAGATGGAAAATGCACTTATTGTGGCAGATTGTATACAAAAACTGATATAAAATATATTATAGCATAGTTTTTGTAGATTGAAAAGCCACAAAATACTCTACAAAATTAAGGAGTGAAACGGCGATGGAGAAAAACAGAATACGTCCGGTAAAAGTAGGCAATGGTGTGAGAATGAGTTATGCCCATCAGGGAGAAGTTCTGGAGATGCCAAACCTCATTGAGGTGCAGACCAATTCTTACCAGTGGTTTTTGGATGATGGTCTGAAGGAAGTATTTCGGGATATTTCCCCAATCTCTGACTTTGGAGGTCATCTCAGCCTGGAATTTGTTGATTTCAAGCTTTGCAGAGACGAAAGCAAGTATGACATTGACCAGTGTAAGGAGAGGGATGCTACTTATTCAGCACCTTTGAAGGTTAAGGTCCGCCTGCATAACAAGGAGACTGAGGAAATTAAGGAACACGAGATCTTCATGGGTGAGCTGCCATTGATGACAGCGACAGGTACCTTTATTATAAACGGTGCTGAGCGAGTTATCGTTAGTCAGCTGGTACGTTCACCGGGTATCTATTATGCGATCGGACATGATAAGATCGGTAAAGAGTTATTTTCATCTACAGTAATACCGAATCGTGGTGCGTGGCTGGAGTATGAGACGGATTCTAATGATGTCTTCTTCGTCCGTGTAGATAGAAATAGAAAGGTTCCTATTACGGTATTTCTTCGTGCTCTTGGATTAGGAACGAATGCAGAGATCAAGGAATTGTTTGGTGAGGAACCAAAGATTCTCGCTAGTATTGAAAAGGATACTACAGAGAATTATCAGGATGGTTTGCTGGAGCTTTATAAAAAGCTTCGTCCGGGTGAGCCACTTTCTGTAGACAGCGCAGAGAATCTTCTGAATGGAATGTTTTTTGACCCAAAGAGATATGATCTGGCCAAGGTCGGCAGATACAAATTTAATAAAAAGCTTCATTTTAAGAATCGTATCGTAGGATGCAGACTTGCGGAGGATGCAGTTGATACCGTGACCGGTGAGAAGCTTGAAGCAGGGACTCTGATCACGGAGGAAATAGCAGTACAGCTTCAGAATGCGGCAGTTCCTTATGTTATGGTGGAGTTTGAGGAACATGTAACAAAGGTATTATCTAACCTGATGGTTGACCTTCGTTATTATCTGCCGGATGTAGATCCAAAGAGCATCGGTGTGACAGAGGATGTATATTATCCACTGCTGAAGCAGATTTTGGATGAGAATGAGTCTCAGGAAGATATCATTGAAGAAATTCAGTATAATATTTCGGAGTTGATTCCAAAGCATATTACGAAAGAGGATATTTTTGCATCTATCAATTACAATATCCATCTGGAGTATGGTATCGGCAATGATGATGATATCGATCATTTGGGAAATCGTCGTATCCGTGCGGTAGGCGAGCTTCTTCAGAACCAGTACCGCATTGGCCTGTCCCGTATGGAGCGTGTGGTACGTGAGAGAATGTCTACACAGGATCTGTCAACAATCACAGCACAGTCTCTGATCAATATCAAGCCGGTTACGGCAGCCGTTAAGGAGTTCTTCGGAAGTTCCCAGCTGTCTCAGTTCATGGATCAGAACAATCCGCTTAGTGAGCTGACACATAAGCGTCGTTTGTCCGCATTAGGACCGGGTGGTCTGTCGCGTGACCGTGCAGGATTCGAGGTACGAGACGTACATTATTCCCATTATGGACGTATGTGTCCGGTAGAGACGCCTGAGGGACCGAATATCGGTCTGATCAACTCTCTGGCATCCTATGCCCGGATCAATGAATATGGTTTTGTTGAGGCACCTTATCGTAAGGTTGACAAGACAGATCCGGCAAATCCGAGAGTTACGGATGAAGTAGTTTACCTTTCTGCTGACGAGGAGGATAAGTTCATCGTTGCACAGGCGAATGAAGAGCTGGATAAGGACGGACATTTTGTTCGTAATAATGTATCCGGTCGTCGCCGCGAGGAAACATCAGAGTTCCCTAAGAAAGATATCGATCTGATGGACGTATCTCCTAAGATGGTATTTTCCGTGGCAACAGCCATGATCCCATTCCTGGAGAATGACGATGCAAACCGTGCTTTGATGGGATCTAACATGCAGCGTCAGGCAGTACCGCTTTTGGTGACAGAAGCACCGGCTGTTGGAACAGGTATGGAAATGAAGGCTGCGATCGATTCCGGAAACTGTGTACTTGCAGAGGCAGATGGTATCGTAGAACGTTCTGCTTCCAACGAGATCATTATCAAGGAAACAAATGGAACAATCCATAATTATAAATTAGCAAAATTCCAGCGTAGTAACCAGGGGACCAGCATGAACCAGAGACCTTTGGTTAATAAAGGGGATGAAGTCAAGGCCGGACAGGTTCTCGCAGATGGTCCGTCTACCTGCGGTGGTGAGATCGCCCTTGGTAAGAACCCATTGATCGGATTCATGACATGGGAAGGTTATAACTACGAGGATGCGGTTCTCTTAAGCGAGAGACTGGTTCAGGAAGATGTTTATACATCTGTACACATCAGTGAATATAATGCGGAAGCAAGAGATACCAAGCTGGGTGCGGAAGAGATCACACGCGATGTGCCGGGTGTTGGTGATGATGCACTTAAAGATCTGGATGAAAGAGGTATCATCCGTATCGGTGCAGAGGTTCGTGCGAATGATATTCTGGTAGGAAAGGTTACACCGAAGGGTGAGACAGAGCTGACAGCAGAAGAGAGACTTCTTCGTGCGATCTTTGGCGAGAAGGCAAGGGAGGTTCGTGATACATCCCTTAAGGTTCCTCATGGAGAGTTTGGTATTGTTGTGGATGCCAAAGTATTTACAAGGGAAAATGGCGACGAGCTGCCACCGGGAGTAAACGAAAATGTCCGCATTTATATTGCCCAGAAACGTAAGATACAGGTGGGTGACAAGATGGCCGGCCGTCATGGTAACAAGGGTGTGGTTTCCAGAGTGCTTCCTGTAGAGGATATGCCATTCCTTCCAAACGGACGTCCTTTGGATATCGTACTGAACCCGTTGGGTGTGCCTTCACGTATGAATATCGGTCAGGTCCTGGAGATTCATCTGAGTCTGGCTGCGAAGGTATTGGGCTTTAATGTGGCTACTCCGGTATTTGATGGTGCAAACGAGCACGATATCATGGATACACTGGAGATGGCAAATGATTATGCAAATACTCCGCTGGATCAGACGGAGCTTGAGGCAGAAAAGGCAAAAGCTGTTGAGAATGGAATTGATTATCCGACAGATGTAGTACCTTTTGTTGATAAATATAAAGATATTCTTGATCCGGAGGTTATGGATTATCTGGTAGAGAATAAGGAATACCGTCAGCAGTGGAAGGGAGTTCCGATCCGCCGCGATGGTAAGGTTCGTCTGCGTGATGGGCGTACCGGAGAGTTCTTTGATGGTGAAGTAACGGTTGGTTTCATGCATTATCTGAAACTGCATCATCTGGTTGATGATAAGATCCATGCACGTTCTACCGGTCCTTACTCATTAGTAACACAGCAGCCTCTGGGTGGTAAAGCTCAGTTTGGTGGACAGCGTTTCGGTGAGATGGAGGTATGGGCACTGGAGGCTTATGGTGCAGCATATACACTTCAGGAGATTCTGACTGTGAAATCGGATGATGTGGTTGGCCGTGTGAAGACATACGAAGCGATCATCAAGGGCGAGAATATTTCAGACCCTGGTATTCCGGAGTCCTTTAAGGTATTGCTCAAGGAGCTGCAGGCATTGGCACTGGATGTTACCGTTCTGGATGAGGATGGCAATGAAGTTCCGATGACAGAGAATGTAGAAGAGGATAATAATGAGGATATTAAGCCGTTGATCGATGGAGATGCAAATTTTGCATTTGGAAGCGGAGAGTCATTTGAGTCAGCAGGCTTCAAAGAGGGTACTGCAGAAGAGTTAGAGAATGACGATATATTTGGCGATTTTGAAGCTTCAGAGGAGCCGGATCAGATATAAAGACGAAACTTCGGATTTACACAACCTGGATGTGGAAGAATGGAGGTTACTATGATCGATAGTACTGTAAAGGAAGAAAAGCATATTACTTATGATGCGATCAAGATTGGTCTTGCATCTCCGGAAAAGATCAGGGAATGGTCCCGCGGTGAGGTAAAAAAGCCGGAGACCATCAACTACAGAACATTAAAGCCTGAGAAGGACGGACTTTTTTGTGAGAAGATCTTTGGACCGAGCAAAGACTGGGAGTGTCATTGTGGTAAGTATAAAAAGATTCGTTATAAGGGCGTTGTCTGTGACCGATGTGGTGTAGAGGTCACAAAAGCAAGCGTGCGTCGTGAGCGTATGGGTCATATCGAACTGGCTGCCCCGGTATCACATATTTGGTACTTTAAGGGGATACCAAGCCGTATGGGGCTGATCCTTGATGTTTCTCCAAAGAATCTGGAGAAGGTGCTTTATTTTGCATCATATATCGTACTGGAGGCTCAGGATGGAATCGGTCTTCAGCAGAAGCAGATCCTGACAGAGACAGAATATCAGGAAGCAAGAGCAAATTATGGAAATGCATTCCGTGCAGGTATGGGAGCAGAGTCCATTATGGAGCTTCTCATGAGCATTGATCTTGAGGAGGAATCCAATACACTGAAAGAGGAGCTTAAGAGTGCTTCAGGACAGAAACGTGCCAGAATCATCAAGAGACTGGAAGTTATTGAGGCATTTCGCGGTTCAGGAAATAAGCCGGAATGGATGATCCTTACCGTTATTCCGGTTATCCCGCCGGATCTTCGTCCAATGGTACAGCTGGATGGTGGTCGTTTTGCAACATCTGATATGAACGATCTTTATCGGCGTATTATCAATAGAAATAATCGTCTGAAGAGACTTTTGGAGTTAGGAGCACCTGATATCATTGTCCGCAATGAGAAAAGAATGCTTCAGGAAGCAGTGGATGCGCTGATCGATAACGGTCGCCGCGGCCGTCCTGTGACAGGCCCGGGAAACCGTCCGCTGAAGTCATTATCTGATATGTTAAAGGGTAAGCAGGGACGTTTTCGTCAGAACCTGCTGGGTAAGCGTGTTGACTATTCAGGACGTTCTGTTATCGTTGTAGGTCCTGAGTTAAAGATATATCAGTGTGGCCTTCCGAAAGAGATGGCTATTGAGCTCTTTAAACCGTTTGTAATGAAAGAGCTTGTGTCAAGAGAGATCGCACACAATATCAAGCAGGCAAAGAAGATGGTAGAAAAACTCCAGCCGGAGGTATGGGATGTACTTGAGGAGGTTATCCGTGAGCATCCGGTTATGCTTAACCGTGCCCCTACACTTCACCGACTTGGTATTCAGGCATTTGAGCCGACATTGGTCGAGGGTAAGGCGATCAAGCTTCATCCGTTAGTATGTACAGCATTTAATGCCGATTTCGATGGAGATCAGATGGCTGTGCATCTGCCGTTGTCAGTAGAAGCTCAGGCAGAGTGCCGTTTCCTCCTGCTGTCACCAAATAACCTGCTGAAACCATCTGATGGTGGTGTGGTTGCTGTTCCTTCACAGGATATGGTACTTGGTATTTATTACCTGACACAGGAAAGACCGGGCGTAAAGGGCGAAGGTAAGTTCTTTAAGTCTGTTAATGAAGCGATCACAGCATATGAAAATGGTGTCGTAACACTTCATTCCCGCATTACAGTCCGCAGAAGCGGAGTGAATGCCGAGGGACAGGTTGAGATCAAGAATATTGAGTCAACATTGGGAAGATTCATTTTTAACGAGATCCTTCCACAGGATCTGGGCTTTGTAGATAGAAGCAACCCGGACAATTTCCTTACTCTTGAGGTAGATTTCCATGTAGGTAAGAAGCAGCTGAAACAGATCCTTGAAAAATGTATTGATGTACACGGGGCAACCGGTACTGCTGAGACAATGGATCATATCAAGGCTTTGGGGTATAAATATTCTACCCGTGCAGCGATGACAGTATCTATTTCTGATATGACAGTGCCTGCTGCAAAGAAGGAAATTCTGGCAGACGCAGAAAAGACAGTAGAGACGATCACACGTAAGTTCCATCGTGGTCTGCTGACGGAAGAAGAGCGTTATAAAGCGGTTGTAAACACCTGGTTTGCTGCGGATGATAAGCTGACAAAAGCTCTGATGGCAGGGCTGGATCGATATAATAACATCTTCATGATGGCCGATTCCGGTGCCCGTGGTTCTCAGGCACAGATCAAGCAGCTTGCAGGTATGCGTGGACTGATGGCAGATACATCAGGACGTACCATTGAGCTCCCAATCAAGTCCAACTTCCGTGAGGGACTGGATGTATTGGAGTACTTTATTTCTGCCCATGGTGCCCGTAAGGGTCTGTCCGATACGGCTCTTCGTACAGCCGATTCCGGATACCTGACCCGTCGTCTGGTAGATGTATCCCAGGAATTATCTATTCGTGAGGTAGACTGTAGTGTCAACCGCGATGAGATCCCTGGTATGGAGATTGGCGAGTTTGCAGATGGCAAAGAGCTGATCGAATCTCTGGAAGAGCGTATTACAGGAAGATTTGCCTGTGAGAATATGTATGATGATAACGGTGATCTGATCGTGAAGGCAAATCATATGATCACACCGAAGAGAGCAGCCCGTATTGTAAATACAAAGGCGATCATGGATGCCGGTTCAAAAGCGAGAGTTAAGATCCGTACAATCCTGACATGTAAATCACATATCGGTGTATGTGCAAAATGTTATGGAGCAAACATGGCTACCGGTGAGCCGGTTCAGGTAGGTGAGGCTGTTGGTATTATTGCGGCACAGTCTATCGGTGAGCCTGGTACACAGCTTACAATGCGTACTTTCCATGCCGGTGGTGTAGCCGGTGATGATATCACGCAGGGTCTTCCTCGTGTCGAGGAGCTTTTCGAGGCACGTAAGCCGAAGGGTCTTGCAATTATCGCAGAATTTGGCGGAACAGTAAGCATCCGTGATACCAAAAAGAAGCGTGAGGTAGTTGTAACAAATAAAGAGACAGGTGACAGCAAGGCATATCTTATCCCATATGGTTCCCGTATTAAGGTACTGGAGGGACAAGAGCTGGAAGCAGGTGATGAGCTTACTGAAGGTAGTGTAAACCCTCATGACATCCTTGCTATCAAGGGAGTACGTGCCGTGCAGGATTACATGATCCGTGAGGTACAGAGAGTTTACCGTCTGCAGGGTGTTGATATTAATGATAAGCATATTGAGGTCATTGTGCGCCAGATGTTAAAGAAGATCCGCATTGAGAATAACGGAGATTCTGATTATCTGCCGGGAGTTATGGTGGATGCTCTGGATTATGAGGATACTGTAGAAGAATTGACGAAGGAAGGCAAAGAGCCGCCGGAGGGAAGTCAGGTTATGCTTGGTATTACAAAGGCAGCATTGGCAACCAATTCCTTTATGTCAGCAGCGTCCTTCCAGGAGACAACCAAAGTTCTTACAGATGCTGCCATCAAGGGCAAGATCGATCCATTGGTCGGCCTGAAAGAA
Organism: Lachnospiraceae bacterium; assembly: GCA_022774505.1. Lineage (GTDB taxonomy): Bacteria > Bacillota > Clostridia > Lachnospirales > Lachnospiraceae > Jutongia. Next base: position 11,829 of record JALFLW010000034.1, on the reverse strand, counting down.
AATGTAATTATCGGTAAACTGATCCCTGTAGGAACAGGAATGAAGAGATACCGTTCCGTTAAGCTTGACTGCGATGAGACGGCTGAGTATGAGATCGCAAGGGCCAAAGCCGAAAAGGAAGCGAAATCAGAAGAAGAGAAAAAAGAAGAAAAAAGGGTAAAAGAGAAAGAAAAAGAGCCAGCTCTTGTAGAAACTCTGAAGGATTTCGCATCATCTGACAGCGAAGAAGTATATTCTACTTCTACAGAGAACGATGAAGAGTAGTTACTGGCGGAAATATATTTCAGATTGCTGAATGATAGAAATAAAAGCAGAAACAGTAATAAATTAAGATAGAAAAGGATTGCCGAAATTATCACGGTGATCCTTTTCTTTTTGTGTAAAAACGCCTATTTTAGGGGCTTGAAATGATATGGCAGTATTGCAAAATGCATAAAGATATGCTAAAATGAACTCATAAGTATGGGAAAAATGCATACTTAAAAATGCATGGCGGTTTACCGCGGAGAGAAAGAGAGGTTATTTATGAGAAAGCAATTTAAAAGTCTTATAGTAGCGGGTCTGACGGCTGCGATGGTTGTAACATCTGTGCCGGGGATTCAGTTTACTACTGCAAAAGCGGCAAGTGAGCCGGTTTATGTAGACAAGTCTACGACAGCAAACGTAGAGGTTCCGGATGCTCCTTTGAATTTTAAGGATCTGTCTTCGGATGAGATCATTAAGGCATGCGGACTTGGATGGAATCTGGGAAACACAATGGATGCCTGGGGCTATGTCAAGGGGACAAAGAATGATTTCATTACCGGTGAAACAATGTGGCAGAAAGTAGAGACGACAAAGTCTCTGATCAAGTCTGTGCATGATCTGGGATTTAATACGATCCGTATCCCGGTGACCTGGGGAGCGAATATCACAGAGGATTATGAAGTATCAGAGGACTGGATGAGCAGGGTACAGGAGATTGTAGATTATGCAATTTCCCAGGATATGTATGTCGAGCTGAATATGCATCATGACGGATGTCTGCAGTCAGATCCGAAAGGAGCCGACCCACATCCTCACGGATGGTTTGATCTGTCTGTATCCGAGGATGAATATGCACAGGTGCGTGAGCGTTACGATGGTCTGTGGAAGACGATCGCAAACCGCTTTAAGAATTATGATGAGCATCTGATGTTTGGAGCGATGAATGAGGTATATTATGCTGCAGAGTACGATGGCGAGGGAAATCTCGGCTGGGTTCCACAGTACGGATATCAGAATGAAGAGGTACAGAGCGAATGGATGAAGCTTGAAACGAACCGTATCAATGAGATCAATCAGGATTTCGTGGATATTGTACGTAATTCCGGTGGAAACAATGCAAAGAGATGGGTAGTTGTACAGCCGCATAATACACAGATCGAAGCTCTTACTAAGGAACCGTTTGCAAGCATGTTTAAGCTTCCGAATGATCCGGCGAAGAGAACCATGATCGAGGTTCATGATTATAATGCTCTGGACGGTGCCAATGAATTTGATGAGACGAATAGCAAGAAATATGCCGGCCGCTGGAGCGAGCTGAAGAAAAAATATGTTGACAAGGGTGTACCTGTTGTCATCGGTGAGTATGGCTGGAAAGGCAAAGGAGAAAAGCGTCGTTTCTCATTTGAAGGAATCGGTTATCTGTTGAAGAAGTATTCTATGATCGGCTGCGTCTGGGATGAAGGTGGAACAGATACAAGGGCATATGCTGTTATTGACAGAACAAGTCAGACAGCACTTGATACAGGTATTTCTGCTCTGGTAAATGGATATAACAATATCACAGATACTTCTAAGATCGTGAAGAAGTCGACAAGTATTCCGATCACGGATCTGTCAGTTGACAAGGATACAGTAGAATTAACAGCAGGTGAAACGACAACGGTGACAGCAAAAGCGACTGCACCGGAGGATACAAATGATGCCATCGCATGGGGAACCAGTGATGACACAGTGGCTACAGTATACAATGGAGTGATCGTTGCAAAGGCACCGGGTAAGGCAACGATTACGGCAAAGGCTATAGCCGGTACCGCAAGCAAAGAAATAGAAGTAACAGTAAAGGCTGCTTCTTATGAGAATCCGACGACAGAGATCACCACAGAGAAGAAAAATGTGACACTTCGTATCGGACAGGAAACATATCTGAATGCAGCAGCTACACCGGCAGGAAACGGGGCAGATCTCATTTACCGTTGTGCAGATGAGTCTATTGTAACTGTTTCAAGTGATGGACGTATCCTTGCAAAGAAGATAGGAGATACCACGATCACTGCCGTTACATCAGATGGTATAGAAAAAGAAATTCCGGTTTCCGTACTGGATTCGGATGTCCCTGTAAATTATGTACTGCATTTAGCAATCCACGCATTTTACAACTTCAATGGAGACAAAGGCTACTATGGTGGTACAGAAATTTCCAGCGATGTGATCACCGTAACAGGCGATGGAACATATACAATAACATTTGATTGTGCAAAGGATCTTTCGCAGAAGGCAAAAGATGCAGGCGTGACCAGTCTGAACGGTCTCGGATCATTATATATCCGTGATTATGATGTGACCAGCGGCAAGGAAAAGAAGAGCCCGAAGGATGGCGATGGAAAGCTTTGCTACACAAGCATCAAGGTAGATGGAAAAGAGATGCTTACAGAAGACACAGCACCACAGTCAGCAATGAAGGGTGGAATTTTTGATACAGGAAATCCTCTTAATGTATGGGATGGTTCTGTGCTTGGAGATGACAAGATTGAAGTTGTAAAAGCCGGTGACGGTGGAAACAGTATCCAATTTAAAGATATGAAATCTCCACAGGTGATCGAGATAACATTTAAGATGGACGGGTTCCATACTCCGGAAGCTTCCGAGGAGCCATCTGTTGCTCCATCTGTTGCTCCATCCGGCGTGCCATCTGCTGTTGCACCGGCAACACAGATACCTGCTGTTTCAAATTCTCCTGCTGCAACAGTAACTCCGACGGGAACATCCATTGCAGCACCTTCAGTAGCACCTTCAAAAACACCTTCTAATACAAATACTGTAAAGAAGGGAGAGGCTGTTAAGATTTCAGGTACAAGTTATAAGGTGACAGATGTTAAGAAGAAAACAGTAGAATATAAAGCTCCTGTAAATAAAAAGAAAACTTCTGTAACGGTTCCAAAGACAGTTAAGATTAAGGGAGCTGCATACAAAGTTACCTCTGTAGCGAAAAATGCATTTAAGAATAATAAAAAGCTCAAAAAAGTAATTATCGGTGAGAATATCACAAAGGTTAATGCAAATGCATTTGCAGGCTGCAAGTCATTGAAAAATGTGACGATCAAATCAAAGAGCTTAAAGAGCGTTGGAAAAAATGCATTCAAGGGAATCAATAAAAAAGCAGTATTTAAGGTTCCGGCTAAGAAGCTGAAAGCATACAAGAAGTTGTTGAACAGCAAAGCAGGAATTAAGAAATCTATGAAAATTAAGAAGTAATTTATACTTTTAACCATAGATTTATGGTATACTGTAAGCCCTGAATAATATGGGCTGACAATAAGACCCGGCAGGGAATCTGCCGGGTCTTATTGTATCTGTGTCCAAGAGGGATTGTATCAGATAAGGATATTATGTATAATCAGTAGAATCTTTTATTAAAATGGGAAAGGAAAAAGATCATGAAAGAAAAAAATACTGTCATAAATAATCCTCTATGGGATACGAAACGGAGCATAGAGGAAAGACTGGATTATCTTGTATGTGAACTTACGCTTGAAGAAAAGCTGTCTTGTCTCGGTACAGGAAATCCAGCGATTGAAAGACTGGGTATACCGGCCTTTTTTGTGGGATGTGAGGGGGCTCACGGTCTGCAGATGCGTCATGATCAAAGCTTCGATAAGGGAGAACCACAGCCGACTACAATTTTTTCAAATCCTATTGGTATGAGTGCAACATGGGATCCCGAATTGATCTATAAGGCGGGAGAGATTGTAGGAAACGAGGCAAGAGCAGTTTTTGAGAAAGACGGACGCAAAGGGGGACTTTGTCTGTGGGCACCGACAATTGACATGGAGAGAGATCCCCGGTGGGGCCGCACCGAGGAGGCGTATGGTGAAGATCCCTATCTGACCGGAAAGATGGCATCCGCTTATATACGCGGCATGCGTGGAGAAGATCAGAAAATACGGTGCGGTGCGACACTAAAGCATTTTTATGCAAACAATGTAGAGGATGGCCGTGTATGGAAATCATCCTCTATTGATCCGCGAAACAAGTATGAGTATTATCTGGAACCGTTCCGGCGTGCGGTGACAGAGGGCGGTGCAGAAGCTATGATGACCTCGTATAATGAAATTAACGGTGTCCCGGCTATTCTTAATCATGAAGTGCAAAGGATAGCAAAAGAAGAATGGGGGATCCATCATGTGGTATGTGACGGTGGGGATATGAAACAGACGGTAGACTGCCATCATTATTTTGGATCACATACGGAAACGATTGCGGAAGGATTGAAAGCGGGGATTGATTGTTTTACGGATGATATTACAGATGTCATAGAAGGAGCAAGGGAAGCCTATGAGCTTGGAATGATCAGTATGGCTGATATTGACCGTGCATTAAAATGTCATTTTAGCACATTGCTCCGCCTTGGGCTGTTTGATCCACAGGATACACCGCAGCAGTATGGCCTGAACCTGCCCGAGTATCAGGATACGGCAAGAGAGATTGCAGCGGAATCCGTTATTTTATTAAAAAATGAAGAGACAGATGGGAAAAGATTACTGCCGATGGATAAAAATGCAGTAACGGCAGAGCATAAAATAGCAGTGATCGGCCCGTCGGCAGACGAGTGGTTTTTGGACTGGTATTCAGGAATACCTCCTTATTCGGTAACACCACTGCAGGGGATCCGTAATGTCATATCGGATCCGGAAAATGTGATCTTTGAATCCGGTGCGCCAAAGATCAAGATTGCCTGTGGTGATAAATATCTTGGACTGCTGGAGGATGGAGAGACACTGGGACTGGTGGAAGAGGAACAGGCTGAAATCTTTGAGGCTGTCTTGTGGGACAAGGAACAGTTGACGCTGAAGGCAGAGAGCAATGGAAGATTTCTGACAGCATTCGATGGCTGTGACGAAGACAAGGTTTATCGGGGAGGCATTTTTAAAGCATCGGCTGAGAGAGCCTTTGGGTGGTTTGTGAAAGAGGTTTTCCATGCACAGATAAACATAACGGAACTGGCAGAGCCACAGGAAAAGAGTTTATCTCTGGCAATTGGCAGCCATTTCCGTAAGATAATAGAAAATGGAGAGGAATTTTGGCTGAAGGCATGGAACAATGGAGATTTATATGTAGACGAACAGAATCGCATCCGTGTGAAAGATAATGGGGGATTTGCAGAGAATGGTGAGGTGCGTCGTATTGTCAGCTATACAGATATAAACGGACACCGAATATTTACAAATGGCAGTGGGGGAGATCGGAGCAATGGAACATATGAAACGATCACGGGAAATACATACAAAACGCTGCCGCCACTTTGCCCGGTATTGGTAAAGGACGGGATTGGTGCAGCACGGGAGACGGCACGAAAGGCAGATGTCGTGATTTATGTCGGAGGAGCTCATCCGATGATTACCTGTAAGGAAGAGGTGGACCGGAAGGATATAGATTTTCCAATCTATCAGAGACAATTATTACAGGATGTTTATAAGGAAAATCCACGACTGATATGCACACTCATATCGAATGTTCCATATGCCATTAACTGGGAACAGCAGAATCTGCCGGCTATTCTGGTTATGGCCGGAGGAAGCATGGAACTTGGAAATGGTCTGGCAGATATCCTGTTTGGAAGGACAGCACCTGCAGGGCGTTTGAATATGACCTGGTACAAGGATACACAGCAGCTTCCGGATATGGATGATTATGATATTATACAAAATGAAAGAACATATCAGTATTTTAAAGGAGATGTACTCTATCCGTTTGGATATGGCCTGACATACGTGCCGACGCACATTGGTGGTCTGAATGTCACAGTGGATGACAAGCAGGAATATATTACGGTAGAATGTACAGTGAAAAATAATGGAGATTCAGAGGATGGCTTTCTGGCACAGGATGAAGTCGTTCAAGTATATTATACCAAGAATATGCCTGTGGTTAAGCGTCCTGTACGGACACTTGCAGCATTTGAAAGAGTAAAGGGATTACGTCCAAAGGAGGAGAGGAAAATACATTTTCGGATACCGGTGGAAGAGCTTTTTTATTATGATACGATTCAGAGAAAAAAGCTTCTTGAACCGGGAGAATATGAGATACAGGTGGCACATTCATCAAGGGATATTGACTGTACTGCAGTGATATCTTTGAAGGGACAGGACAGAGGATACAGAAACGGAACACTCTGGCAGCCTGCCGATCACTATGACCGGTCAAGAAATGGTTATCTCTGGGAGGGGCATATGGGATATAACAGTGTGGCTCACCGGGCGGATGATCATGTTCCGGATGATCTGATTGAAAATACAGGAGGTTTGTGGCAGAATATAAATGAGGTGACACGGCATGACAGGATACAAGAGCAGCCGGATGACTGTCTGATCCTGGAATATGACTGCGTACACAGACCGGAGGGGGCAGGAATGCTTGTACTGGATGCAGATGCCCTGCCGGAGAGTACAGTGGATGTATTTATTAATGGCGAGCACAATATTTCCTATGTTGTTCCCGGTTTTGATGACCTGTCGGAAGTGGGAGAAAATATCGGATGGGCCGCTGCAGACACGGCTTTAGATGCAGCTCACGGAAGGATATTCCGGCAGCTTATGATACCGGTGGAAGACTCCGGAGAAGAGGAGTTTACTTTACGGCTTCGCTGTCAGGGGGATATTAAGATCTGCAGATGGAAATTTGCAAAGGACAATGTAACAGGATAATAACAAAAGCACTTCATTTTACCGGCCGGGTGCAGGATGAACCGTTGTCTGTGTCAGAGCGTGTCAGATGCAGACAGGGAAGTGTATCGCAGGACACGCAGAAAAGAGGATGATATGGAAACAAATTTTATTTGGACAGAGAGAAAGAGAAATGCATTGGGACTCCCGTGGACATTTACTAAATATGCACTGACAGAGGATCGTCTCTTTATTACATCGGGATTATTTAAAACGGTAGAAGATGAAGTACGTCTTTACCGGATCATGGATCTGTCTCTTACGCAGACCTTGTTTCAAAAAATATTTGGGATAGGAACGATCCAGGTTTCTTCTGCAGACAAGACATTGAGAGATTTTGAAATAAAAAATGTCAAAAAACCAAGAGAGGTCAAGGAGCAGCTTTCGCAGCTGGTAGAGGAAAACCGTGATAAAAAACGCGTCACAAACCGTGAGTTTATGGGCGATGATATGGAAATGGATGAAGATAACGAGTAAGATGGGAAATCAAAAACAGAGAGAGCTCGTACCGGTTATAGATGGGATAGGAATTCCCGTATAAAAAATGTGAAAAAACTCTTTTCATACGTGGGAGGAGTGTGTTATACTAGAAACAGCGATGTGGCAGTCTGTGGGCGTAGTGCGTCCATCTGTCGATATCAACATTACAATTATTAATATAGGAGGTAACTTTACAATGGCAAACAAATGGGTATATATGTTTAGCGAAGGCGACATGACCATGCGTAACTTACTTGGTGGTAAAGGTGCGAACCTTGCAGAGATGACCAATATCGGTCTTCCTGTACCACAGGGTTTTACAGTAACTACAGAGGCTTGTACACAGTATTATGAGGATGGACGTCAGATTAACGACGAGATCATGGCTCAGATCATGGACGGCGTTAAGAAGATGGAGGAGATCAACGGCAAGAAGTTCGGTGACTCTGAAAATCCACTTCTCGTTTCTGTTCGTTCCGGTGCTCGTGCATCTATGCCTGGTATGATGGATACAATCCTTAACCTTGGTCTTAATGATGACGTAGTAGCTACTATGATCAAGGGTAATCCGGATCCAACATTCGAGCGTTTCGTATACGATTCATACAGACGTTTCATCCAGATGTTCTCTGATGTCGTTATGGAAGTTGGTAAGAAGTACTTCGAGCAGCTCATCGACAAGATGAAAGAAGAGAAGGGTGTTAAGTATGACGTTGATCTGACAGCTCAGGATCTCAAGACTCTGGCAGAGCAGTTCAAGGCTGAGTACAAGAACCAGTTAGGTACAGACTTCCCATCTGATCCTGTAGAGCAGATGAAGCTGGCTGTAGAGGCTGTATTCCGTTCATGGGACAACCCTCGTGCAAACGTATATCGTCGTGACAATGATATCCCTTATTCATGGGGTACTGCAGTTAACGTAATGCCTATGGTATTCGGTAACCTGAATAATGAGTCCGGTACAGGTGTTGCATTTACCCGTGACCCTGCAACAGGTGAGAACAAGCTTATGGGTGAGTTCCTGATCAATGCACAGGGTGAGGACGTAGTAGCAGGTGTTCGTACACCAATGCCGATCGCTCAGATGGAGCAGGAGTTCCCAGAGGCATATGCTGAGTTCGTTAAGGTTTGTGATACTCTTGAGAATCACTACCATGATATGCAGGATATGGAGTTCACAGTAGAGAACAAGAAGCTCTACATGCTTCAGTGTCGTAACGGTAAGAGAACAGCTCCGGCTGCATTAAAGATCGCTTGTGACCTCGTTGATGAGGGACATAAGACAGAGGAAGAGGCAGTTGCAATGATCGACCCTCGTAACCTTGATACACTTCTTCATCCACAGTTTGATGCTGCTGAGCTGAAGAAAGCTACTCCGATCGGAAAAGGTCTGGGTGCTTCTCCGGGAGCTGCTTGTGGTAAGGTCGTATTTACAGCAGAGGATGCTGTAGAGTGGGCTGAGCGTGGTGAGAAGGTTGTACTTGTTCGTCTTGAGACATCTCCAGAGGATATCACAGGTATGAAGAGTGCACAGGGTATCCTGACAGTTCGTGGTGGTATGACATCCCATGCAGCCGTAGTTGCTCGTGGTATGGGTACATGCTGTGTATCTGGTTGTGGCGACATCGTTATGGACGAGGAGAACAAGAAGTTCGAGCTCGCAGGTAAGACATATACAGAGGGATCTGAGATCTCTATCGATGGTACTACAGGTAACATCTACGATGGTCTTATCCCAACTGTTGATGCTACGATCGCTGGTGAGTTCGGCCGTGTAATGGCTTGGGCTGACAAGTATAGAAAGCTTAAAGTTCGTACAAACGCTGATACACCTGCAGATGCTAAGAAAGCTCGTGAGCTTGGTGCCGAGGGTATTGGTCTTTGCCGTACAGAGCATATGTTCTTTGAGGAAGACAGAATCGCTGCTTTCCGTGAGATGATCTGTTCTGATACAGTAGAAGAGAGAGAAGAAGCACTTGCTAAGATCCTTCCATATCAGCAGGGAGATTTCGAGGCTCTTTATGAGGCACTCGAGGGCAATCCTGTTACCATCCGTTTCCTGGATCCGCCACTTCATGAGTTCGTTCCTACAGAGGAAGCTGACATCAAGAAGCTTGCTGATGCTAAGGGCAAGAGCGTAGAGGAAATCAAGGCAATTATCGACTCACTGCACGAGTTCAACCCAATGATGGGTCATCGTGGATGTCGTCTTGCTGTAACATATCCTGAGATTGCTAAGATGCAGACAAGTGCTGTTATCCGTGCAGCAATCAATGTAAAGAAGAAACATCCGGATTGGACTGTTGAGCCAGAGATCATGATCCCACTCGTTGGTGACGTGAAAGAGCTTAAGAATGTTAAGGATGTCGTTGTTGCAACAGCTGATGCTGAGATCGCAGCAGCAGGCGTTGAGATGAAGTACGAAGTTGGTACTATGATCGAGATTCCTCGTGCAGCACTGACAGCTGATCAGATCGCATCAGAGGCTGAGTTCTTCTGCTTCGGAACAAACGACCTGACTCAGATGACATTCGGTTTCTCTCGTGATGATGCAGGTAAGTTCTTAGATGCTTACTATGATGCTAAGATCTATGAGAGCGATCCATTTGCTAAGCTTGATCAGACAGGTGTTGGTCAGCTTATGGAGATGGCAGTACAGAAAGGTAAGAAGGTTCGTCCTTCACTTCACTGCGGTATCTGTGGTGAGCACGGTGGAGATCCTTCATCTGTTGAGTTCTGCCACAAGATTGGTCTGGACTATGTATCATGTTCTCCATTCCGTGTGCCAATCGCACGTCTGGCAGCAGCACAGGCTGCTATCGCCAATAAATAGTATATCGAATCATTAGACGTAGGCGAAAGCCTTGTGAATAATAAGATTTGAGTTTTGAAGACCTGCTAGATTTCCGGATTTAGCAGGTCTTTTTTTGGGTTTTGTACTTACACATTGTGTAAACATGGAAAGAGTGTTATAATATTTTTATACAAATGATTATAGAGACAAATATAGATTTGAGATTACAAAGGAGAGATTATCCATGGATAAGGCACTGAAGATAAAAGAATTAAGACAGAAAACAGGAATGAATCGAAAAGAGTTTTGTGAATATTTTCACATTCCTTATCGAACGGTAACAGAGTGGGAGCGGGATGGACGACATGCACCAGAGTATTTGATTCGTCTGCTGGAGTATTATATTCGTGTTGAAGATATACAGAAAGATTCGATTAACGGAAAAGGCAAGAGTGAAACGATAACAAGTAGCTTTTTATCCCAAGAATCTCGTGATGAAATAAAACGATTTCAACGGGAAAACGAATCGTTATACAAAATCTTAAATAAAGATATGAAGAAATATTTTTTTGAACATTTTGATATAAATACATTGGCAAAAGCAATGACACATTATTGCTTCCGAAATGGTCCAGTAGAAGATATGCACGCTGAAGGAAAATTAGGTCAAGAAGATATGAAGACCTTAAATAAATATATGGTTGATCGACTGGGAACTTTATTATCATTGGTGATGGATGAAGAATGGGCGAAGCTTAGTTGTTTACACGATGCATATGCAAAGTATGGGCATGATTGGGATGATGCGAATATTGATTATGGTGAAGCAGATTGGATTTGCAAGCATCAGATAGAGAGTTTGAAGGAAGAACTGGAGAAAGATTAGGACAATCATTTGTTGTGCAAATAGAAGATTTGTTTTTAGGTTAGCTGATATAAATATTACAGAGAGGGGTGCACCAATGATAAATAACAGGAAAGTTACGATTATAACTGATGCTGAAGATAAGAAACTGGTACTTATCAATGACATTGTGTTTAAAGGAAAACGAAAAGTTAATTGGGAAAATGTAAAGAAATATTTAGCTCAATATGTAGGAGATTATTATCAGATAGAAGAAAGTGCAGATATTATTTATATTGGGTCAGAACTCCCTGATGAATATACAGGTTCAGAAAGTAGAAAAGCTCTTATGGGAGCAAATGCAAAAGCGAAAGCAAATGCTGCCACTGCAATTCCCGAACTAATCCAAATCGCATCAAATCCTGTGTTTGAAGAAAATAAAAAAGAGAAACACAATAAGGATGCTAAAAATGGTTGGTATAGATATGATGTAAGATTTGGGATTCCAGTATATGAAGAAGATGTTCTGGTTAGATACAACATATTTGGTGCCAGACTTTTAGTGAATCATGCAGAAAATGGGAAAAAGTATTTGTTTGATATTTTGTCAGACGGCACATTGTGGGAGGTACATACCGCACTTTGATTTCAGTGCAAAACCCTCTCCGATTGTGCCGTACCGGCATTTGCCGCAGTCTCTCAGCGGGATGACCGCAGATTGTCGTAGCCTTGTTTGAAGGGCAGCC
>JALFLW010000101.1 GCA_022774505.1 Lachnospiraceae bacterium | reverse complement strand
TCCTACTGATCTGCGGCAATTTCCAGATCACAGCCTTCCGGGTGCATTCTTCTTTAGAAGCCAAAAATCATATTGAAAACCGTGCCACATCAGAAACAGTCTGGGCACAATTTATTTTCTGGTGTGCGAAGTTTGAGTTAAATAAACGTATTTATAAATTGACAAGATTGGATTAGGTTGCTATAATTCATTTGTAATACAAATGTAACAATTAGCATGAAAATTTAACATTCTTTAAATGGAAATGAGGATTCACATGTATCGAAAGAATATAAAATGGATTGTGGCAGGGTTGGTGGCAGCTCTTATGCTTGCCGGAACGGCAACACTTCATGCGGAAACAGTAGCGACTGAAAAGCCAATGGCCGGATTAAATATCAGTCTGGATAAATATAGTGATGCTGTTTTGCAGGAAAAGGAGCAGGAAGAGACTTCTGAGAAGAAAGTGGAGGTTACTGCGGAGCAGGTTGTGTCAAAGGCTGCATCAAAGACATCGACCAGGGAGACAGAGAAGAAAAATAAAACGAAAAAAAAGAAGATCAGTCATTTGAAATTAAATCTGAAATATGACCGGCTGGGGGTTGCCAATGTAGACTCTTATCTGAATGTCAGAAAGAAGCCGGGAGAAGGTTCAAAGATCATTGGAAAGATGACGAAAAACTCCGGCTGTAACATCAGAAATGTGAAAAAGGGATGGGCAAAAATATCGTCAGGCAGGGTAAAGGGATATGTTAAGTCAAGTTATCTTGTGAAGGATCAGGAAGCAGAGGAGCTGGCAAAAAAGATTGCTAATCTTCGGATCTCAGTGAGTACAGAGACATTAAATGTTCGTTATCTTCCTTCCACGGATGCAAGGATCTATGATCAGATATCGGAGGAAGATGAGTATGATATCTATAGAAAGAAAGTGACAAAAAGCTGGCTTAAAAAATATATTTCAAAGCATTGCAAGAAATCAGATCTTAGCTCTATTGATACCAAAAAGATGTATAATAATCTCGATAATTGGATCTGTATAAGTATTGACAATGAAAAAGCCTTTGTCAGCAGGGACTTTGTAAAAACGACATTTAATCTCGACAGGGCAGTGAAGATCAAGACGTCATCTGTAGCATCTAAAGGAAAATCAGAATCTTCAGGATCAACAGATGCTTCTGACCAGTCAGATATGATCAGCTATGCAATGCAGTTTCTGGGGAATCCTTATGTATGGGGAGGGACAAGCCTGACAAATGGTACAGACTGTTCCGGATTTGTAATGAGAATTTATCAGCATTTTGGTCATTCTCTGCCGAGAACATCTTCCGCACAGGCAGCAGCGACCAAGACGGTAAGCTCCGACAAGGCCCGTCCGGGTGATCTGTTTTTCTATGGAAGTGGTGGGGTTAGTCATGTGGCCATGTATATCGGCAACGGTCAGGTGATCCATGCAAGTAATCCTAGAACAGGAATTAAGATTTCTTCTGCATATTATCGGACACCTATTAAAATTGGCCGTGTAACCGGTTAATATAGTTAAGGTAAACAGTAAGACTGTTCTGCAAAAGAAAAAATTGGCAGAACAGTCTTTTTCTGTTAAAATATCTGCGAAGGTTTTTCAAAAACGTATCGTTATATCCGGGAGGAAATTATGAAGATTGCTTTAGTTATATTGGTGATATTGCTCCTGATCGGGATCAAACTGTATGTGGATCAGAAAAATTACAGAAAACAGATCCGCAACAGGGTAAAGAGAGAATGGGCAAAAGCAGGGGAAGAGGAATATAGTGCAGAGAAAATGCAGGCAGTAGCGGAATATTATCGTGATCATGCCGGAAAGGGCTCTATAGATGATATTACATGGAATGATCTGGATATGGACAGAGTCTATCAGCAGATGAACCATACGAAATCGGCGATGGGACAGGAATATTTGTATTATTTGCTCCGGCATCCCTGCCTGGATGAAAAAGAGCTTGCAGAGAGAGAAAAACTGATATCGTTTTTTCAATCGGATGAAGAGGGGCGTTTTTTATTACAGGAGGAATTTGCTGCCATTGGTAAAGAGGGAAACTTCTCGGTATATGGTTATTTAGAAAAGGTAAATCTGTTAAAAAAAGAAAACGGAATATATTCTGTTATCCAGCTGCTTGCTTTTGTGGGGGGCGTTATAGCATGCTTTTTTGTGCCGGATATTATGATTTTTCCGACTGCTGTGATCGCAGCAGTCAATATGGTGACATACTATAAGCGTAAAGCACAGATGGAAAAATTTTACAGATTGTTTGCTTTTATTGTGCGTATGATACGTTTTTCAGAAACAGTGGCTGCTTTAAATATTCATGAACTTCAGGAATATTTTAGCAGGCTTAAGAAAGAATCCGGCAAGTTTAAAAAATTTTGCAGAGGGAGCTGGCTGGTCATCGGCGGCGGAAGCATGGAGGGAAACATTACGGATATCCTGATGGATTATGTGCGGCTGCTGACACATGTGGATATTATTAAATTTGAGATAATGACATCAGAAGTACTGCGTCTGCAGAAGGATCTGCTGATAATGTATGAAACGGTTGGATTTTTGGACAGTATGCTGGCGGCCGCATCCTATAGGGAAATGAAGCGGTCGTGGTGCGTTCCGGAACTGACCCATGCAGAGAAAAAGAAATTTTATCTGGAGGCAGAGGAGATATATCATCCGCTGCTTACCGATCCGGTGAAAAATACAATTCAGGCACATCGCAATGTACTGCTTACCGGATCAAACGCATCCGGCAAATCCACGTTTATCAAGACGGTGGCGATTAACAGCATTATGGCACAGACTATCCATACGGTTCTGGCTGACAGGTATAAAGCACAGTATTTTAGAATTTATTCTTCCATGGCTTTGAGAGATGATATTATGAGCAGCGAGAGCTATTATATGGTGGAGATCAAATCACTGAAGAGGATTGTTGATAAGGCAAAGGAATCAGGAGAACCGGTACTCTGCTTTATAGATGAAGTGCTGCGTGGTACGAATACACTTGAACGTATTGCAGCATCCACGGAAATATTGAAAATGCTGGCAGAAGAAAACGCATTCTGCTTTGCAGCTACTCATGATATTGAATTGACCGAGCTGTTAAGAGCGCAGTATGAAAATTATCATTTTGAGGAGCAGGTCGAAGATGATGATGTGATCTTTGACTACCGGCTGCGACAGGGGAAAGCAATGACCAGAAATGCCATTAAGCTTCTTCATATGATAGGATATGATGACACGATCGTACAACGGGCCCAAAAGCGGGTGGAGAGCTTTATAGAAAAAGGAAACTGGGGAGGATTTAAGGAATGACAAAGGTAACAATGTATACAGATGGAGCTGCAAGAGGTAATCCTGACGGACCGGGAGGATATGGCACGATCTTATCCTTTGTGGATTCAAAAGGACAGGAGCATATCAGGGAATTGTCTGCCGGTTATCGTAAAACCACGAATAACCGCATGGAAATGATGGCTGTGATCGCCGGTCTGGAAGCGTTAAACCGTCCATGTGAGATAACGGTATACTCGGACAGCCAGTATGTAGTAAAAGCATTTAACGAACATTGGCTGGATGGATGGATCAAAAAGGGCTGGAAACGCGGAAAAAATGAGCCGGTCAAAAATGTAGATCTGTGGAAAAGAATGTTGGCAGCAAAAGAAAAGCATCAGGTATCATTTCAATGGGTGAAGGGGCATAATGGTCATCCGCAAAACGAGAGATGCGATGAACTGGCAACTACAGCAGCGGATGGAGAAGAGTTGTTCGTGGACACAGAATGTGAAAAGGAATAGAATATTCCTGGCAAAATACGGAAATAATACATAACAAATTCAGAAAGGAATGGTTATGTATGAAAGGAAAAGTATTTCGCTATATTTCGGTGTGCTGTCTTTTTCTTGCTTTTTTTGCGGGAGCAAATTATTATTGTTATCGTTCTGCGATGGAACATTTTGAGTCTATGCAGGAGGAGCATGAAGAACGCGTGGGCGAGCAGGTTCAGGTGTATGTCAGTAATGAGATGGCAGATCAGATGAAACAGGTAGAGGAGAGTGTCCGCAAAAGCGTACAGACAGAAAGTACACAAAATACATTGAACACAAATACGGTTTATCAGATCCAAAGCTATAATTCACTTACGGATGAAACTGTGACAGAATATAAGAAACTGCCGGAGAAATTAGTAGGTGCAGACAGGGAGGATGCACAGAAATTTTGTGAACAGTATAAGGATCATATGTCAGCAGAAGAATATCTGGATGGCCTTCAGAGTGTGAGTCTGGTATCCTTTTCTGCAGATCGCCTTACGATCTGCAAAAATTATGATCAGTCCAAAGTGAAATTTCGGTATTATCTTATATCGGATGGAACCGAAGTGATCGCTTATTATGGAGATATGAAAACGGTATATGAGCGAACCGGTATATTCGTTAAATCTCTATCCAAAAAAGAGAGAAAACAATTAAAAAAAGGAATAGAAGTTAAGGATGAAGAAGAATTATATGGAATATTAGAAAATTATTCCAGTTAATATACCAACAAGTGAGAAATGGAGAAAAAGATGCGTAAAGATATTATTGTGGTCGGTGCAGGAGCATCCGGGATGATGGCTGCGGTGACGGCTGCAGAAAACGGAAAAAGTGTTATGCTTCTGGAACAGCTTTCGCAGCCGGGCAAGAAAATATATGCAACCGGGAATGGAAAGTGCAATTATACAAACCGCTATCAGCAGATGTCCTGCTATCGTGGTGAGGATATGACATTTATAGAGAAAGCTTTAAGCCATTTTTCCTATGACGACACAATACGGAAATTTTGCCGGATGGGAGTCCTTCCGGGGGAAAGAAACGGATATATTTACCCGGTTTCGGGTCAGGCATCTTCCGTAGTCGATGCTTTCCTGCGACAGCTTGAAATGCTGAGGATAGACGTTCATACAGAAGAAAGAGTGGCTGCGGTCATACCGGATGATAAAAATGACAGGAAGCATAAAAGCGTGGGATATCTGGTCAGGACGGATCGAGGAGAATATAGGGCCGATAAGGTCATACTGGCGGTGGGCGGACAGGCTGCTCCGGTACATGGTTCCAGAGGAGATGGTTATAGGATCGCTCAAGGGCTGGGAATAAAGCTTTTAAAGCCCCTGCCGGCACTTACATCTTGTGTATTAAAGGGCGATTTTACCAAAGAGTGGGCCAGGATACGTGTCAAAGGAAAGATTTCATTATATCGGCATAATGGAGAGCTTCTGGCAGAGGATGAGGGCGAATTGCAGATGGTTTCCTACGGATTATCAGGTATTCCGGTTTTTCAGGTCAGCAGGTATGCAGCGAGAGCTTTAGAGGAAGGGGACAAACCATATTTTTTGATGGATATTATGCCCGGATATTCACTGGAGGAACTGGAAAAAGAAATTGCAAGGCGCAGCAGATATTTTCAGGCATATACCGGGGAACAGGCACTGGAGGGAATGGTTCATTTTGTGCTGGGAAGGGTTTTATTAAAAAGTCTTGGAATAAAACCGGGAGAGAAGGCCGGTCTCTGGTCCGGACGGGATATACACCGGATTGCTGAGCGATTTAAAAAATGGAAGGTTGGAATTTCTGAAATGAAGGGCTTTGATTTTGCCCAGGTAACGACGGGAGGGGTACTTACTTCACAGATTGATCCGGAGACGATGGAGCTAAAGGAGTATCCCGGATTATATATGACGGGAGAACTTCTTGATGTTGACGGAATCTGCGGCGGATATAATCTGCAATGGGCATGGACAAGCGGTTATCTGGCCGGGATGGCTGCAGCTCAAAGTTTGCGGGCTGAAAAAATAGGCAGATAGTGTGAAAATAAATTTTCACAAGGCAAATTTGCGCCTGCGGTCCCAAGTTTGCAGACGGAGAAAGAAATGGAGGATTTGTGTGATAAAATTATCTCAGATAAAAATACCTTTGGAAAGAATTTTTGGAACGGTTCCGGAGGATTTAATAAAAAAAGGGATTATTGGTGATCAGGAAGAGTGTCTGGTCAGGGAGGCAGTGGCAAAGCAGTTACATATTAGTGAGGATATGATCAGAGAGATGAGTATTCTGCGTCGTTCCATGGATGCTCGAAGGAAACACCGGATGCAGTATATTTATCAGGTGGTGTTTAGGACGGAAAAAGAAGAAAAGATCATAAAGAGGTATGGAAAAAATGATGCGGTTCTTTTGAAAGGACATACGCAGGAGGACCATCAGGAAAAGATTTCTCCAATGCAGCGAAAAAAAGAAAATAAACCTGTCATTGTGGGGATGGGACCGGCGGGGTTATTTGCTGCATTGGAGCTGGCCGAGAAAGGTTTGGAACCGGTTATTTTCGAGAGAGGATGCTGTATTTCCAAGCGACGGGAAAAGGTGTCCGCTTTTTGGGATACCGGTGAGTTGGATGAAAATTGCAATGTCCAGTTTGGAGAGGGAGGGGCAGGAACTTTCTCCGATGGAAAATTGAATACTCTTGTGAAAGATCCTACGGGACGGGGCCGAAAAGTCTTAAAGACTTTTGTGGAATACGGAGCTCCTTCTGAAATTTTATATCTGCACAAGCCTCATATCGGAACGGATCTTCTGGGGGATGTGGTGAGAAATATCCGCAACAGGATCATAGAACTTGGCGGAGAAGTAAGATTTGAGACAACCTTTGAAAAGGCTGTCTGGAAGAACGGAAAGCTGACGGAGATTGTATTTTCTCATAACGGACAGAGTCAGAGGATGCCATGTGACACATTGATCCTTGCAACGGGGCACAGTGCCAGAGATACGGTTACAGATCTGTATCAAAGTGGTTTATATATGGAGGCAAAACCGTTTGCAGTGGGGGTAAGAGTCCAACATCCTCAGGAGATGATCAGTAGAAATCAGTATGGGGATGTATATGATATGCTTCCGGCTGCAGATTATAAGCTTACGTATAATACCGTGGATAAACGGGGAGTATATTCTTTCTGTATGTGTCCGGGGGGATATGTGGTAAATGCTTCTTCGGAAAAAGGCAGACTTGCGGTAAATGGTATGAGTGATCATGCAAGAAATGGAAGAAATGCCAATAGTGCAATCGTTGTGACGGTGACGCCGGAGGACTTTGGAGGAAAAGATGCACTGGCAGGGATTGCTTTTCAGCGTAAATGGGAGGAGGCGGCATTCCGGGAAGGAAAGGGAGAAATTCCGGTGCAGCTGTTTGGGGATTTTTGCAAAAATCGTACCAGTACAGGGCTGGGAGCGGTACAGCCTTCCATAAAGGGGCAGTATACTTTGGCAAATGTCAGAAAAGTGATCCCTGAGTTTGCAGGCAATTCTATTCAGGAAGGGATCATGTATTTTGAACGTCGTATTCCTGGGTTTGCAAGAGAGGATGCCATTATGGCCGGGATAGAGAGCCGGACATCATCCCCGGTCAGGATCTGCCGGGATGATTCCCTGCAGGCAAATATAAAAGGAATCTATCCATGTGGAGAAGGTGCGGGATATGCCGGTGGCATTACATCGGCCGCTATGGATGGAATACGTGTGGCACAGATGATCATAACAAATATAGAAAGTGAGAGTTAAAGAAATGAAAGAAAAAGATATTCAGAGGATCAATGAATTGGCACGAAAGTCAAAAACACAGGGACTGACGGAAGCGGAAAAGGCAGAACAAAAGAAGCTGCGTATGGAATTTGTCGCGGATGTGAAGGCAAATCTGCGTTCCCAGTTAAATAATATTTCTATTGTAGAAAAGGATGGAAGTATCACAGATCTGGGAGAAACTGTGGGAAAGAAAAAGCCGGTGCGTCTGGAGGAGATAGAATGACTAAGGAGGAGGCACGCAGTCTTATGCGGAAAATGCGGGCAGAACTGTCCAGGCAGCAACGCAGGATAAAAGACAAAAGTATTTTTGACCGGCTGTTTGCAGATACTGTCTGGCAGGAGATTGAATGGTTTTATCCATATGTTTCTTATGGAACAGAGGTGGATACGATCTCTATGATCAGGCATGTTTTGAACGGAAAGGCAGGTCAGGGCATCAGAGTCGCAGTGCCAAAGGTATGTGGAAGAGAGATGGATTTTTATGAGATTACAGGCATGAAACAGCTGCAGCCGGGATATCATGGAATATTAGAACCGGTGGCGGAGTGCCCCAAAGTATTGGCACAGGAAGGTTTGATGCTTTTGCCGGGACTTGCCTTTGATAAAGAAAATCACAGAGTCGGATATGGTGGCGGATATTATGACCGTTATCTGGCAGCCTGCGGTGGTAAAAAGCTGCATTTATATGCGGCAGCATATGACTTTCAGATTGTCGACCGGATCGAGGCACAGAGACATGATATAGCTGTGCATAAGATTATCGTTTCACAAAACAAACACAATTAAAACATCATTTCTTCATATTCACATCACAAAGGAAACATAATTAATTGCTAGAATGACATCATAAGATAAAGCAAAGGCAAAAAGGAAGGGAGAGATTGTGATGAGAAAACAGGATGTTGCAAAAGTGGCAGTTTATGCGGCAGTATTTGGCTTAGTAGGAGGTGTCACCTTTGAGGGCGTTAATTATACGGCAAACAGATTAACAGGTAATACGGCTGTAGAAAGTACAGCAGCACCGGATAATAAGGTGAAGACAACGACGACTTCGACAAGCAGCAGTGATTCATCATCGGATGGTGTATCTTCTGTAGCGGCAAATGTACTTCCGTCCATCGTAGCAATTGATGTAACCGTGCAGGAGGAGAGTCAGGATGTTTTTGGAAGAAGCTATTCCCAAGAGGCCTCCGGAAGCGGATCAGGAATTATCGTGGCTCAGGACAATGGCAAATTGTACATCGCAACGAATAATCATGTAGTACAGAATGCAACAAGCGTATCCGTCAAATTTAATGATGACAGTGTATATAAGGCTTCCGTAAAGGGGACAGATTCGGATTCTGATCTTGCAGTCGTAGAGCTTTCCATGAAGGATCTGTCATCTGATACAAAAAATAATATTAAAGTGGCTTCTCTGGGAGATTCCACAAAGGTAAAGATCGGACAGCAGGCTGTAGCTATTGGAAATGCACTTGGATATGGAACTTCTGTGACAGTAGGTTATATTAGTGCCGTTGACCGTGAGGTGGCTTCAGAGGATGTCAATATGAAACTTCTTCAGACAGATGCAGCGATCAATCCGGGAAACAGTGGCGGAGCATTAGTGGATGACGAAGGCAAGGTTATCGGCATTAATTCTGCGAAATATTCTGATACATCGGTCGAAGGAATGGGATTTGCAATTCCTATATCTACGGCAGTTCCGATCATTAATGATATTATTGATGCACAGCAGGTATCAGAGAATCAGCAGGCATATCTGGGGATCAGGGGAACAGATGTATCCGAGGAAATCTCACAATATTATAATATGCCATCCGGCATTTATATCGGAAAAGTTACAAAGGATTCACCGGCAGGAAAAGCAGGCATTAAAACAGGAGATATTATCGTAAAATTTAATGGAAACGAGACAACAACCATGGATGGTCTGCAGGATCGTCTGGGACGCTGTAAGGCCGGAGATACCGTAGAGGTAGTGGTGAAGAGAGCTGATAATGGAGAATATAAAGAAGTTACCCTCAAGGTAAAACTTGGCAAAAAATCCGATTCCAAGGAAGAAGAAAGTACGCAGGACAATAGCAGTAACAACAGCAGTCAGAATGGAAATAACAGTCAGAACGGTATTCAGGGGAATAACGGAGACCAGAGCAATGGAAACCAGAGCGGCTCTCAGGATAATAACGAAAATGGAAGCAGCTTCTGGGGCTCTTTCTTTAACTAACCCGTACTTCTCACATCAGGGTTTCACAAAATTTGTCAGTCTGCATACCATTATTTATAAATTAAATTGTTTGTGCAAAAGAGGATATCAGGATATGATATCCTCTTGTTGGTACAAAAAAGGCAGGTTAAAATGAGAAGTATCCGTAAAAAAGCAGTTTGTGTAGGGATGACAGCTGTGATGATGGTGAGTGCATTATCCGGCTGCGGCAAACAGGAAAAAGAGCTTACCACGATTCGTCTTAACGAGGTGGCACATTCTATTTTTTATGCACCGCAGTATGTGGCGATTGAAAAAGGCTATTTTGAAGATGAGGGGATCGCTCTGGAGCTGACAAATGGTATGGGAGCGGATAATGTTATGACGGCTGTGGTATCCGGAGAGGCAGATATCGGTTTTATGGGATCAGAATCATCTATCTATGTATATCAGGAAGGGGCAAAGGATTATATCGTGAATTTTGCACAGCTGACAAATCGTGCAGGGAACTTTCTGGTTGCCAAAAAGGCTGATGATACCTTTGAATGGAGTAAGCTTAAAGGAAAAACAGTACTTGGTGGAAGAGATGGTGGAATGCCGGAAATGGTATTTGAATATGTTCTGAAAAAAAATGGAATTGATCCAAAGAAGGATCTGAATATCGTGAAAAATATTGATTTCGGTCTGACGGCACAGGCGTATGCATCCGGACAGGGAGACTATACAGTGGAATTTGAACCGTTTGCAGCATCTCTGGAGGCAGATGGGAAAGGGAAAGTTGTGGCATCTCTCGGGGAGGCAAGTGGAGATGTTCCATATACTGCATATTCCGCAAAGAAGAGCTATATGAAATCGCATCAGAAAGAGCTGCTGGCGTTTACGAAGGCAGTCCAGAAAGGAATGGATTTTGTACAGAGCCATACTCCGGAGGAAATTGCCAAGGTGATAGAACCACAGTTTCCGGAGACAGACAAAAAGGCACTTGAGACAGTAGTAAAACGATATTATGATCAGGGAACATGGAAAGAGGATCTTGTATTTGAGAAGGCAAGTTTTGAACTGCTTCAGGATATCCTGCAGGATGCAGGTGTTTTGAAAGACCGCTTATCGTATGATGATCTGGTAGATACTAAGATTGCAAAGCAGGCGGTTGATTAAGCTGTTGCCATATATAAAAAAATGGGGTATAATTATAATTGTGAAAGAACGAGAAAATGGCAGAGGTTATACTAAATTATAGAAATGAGGGTATTATGCAGAAAAAATACACAAATGAAATTCTAAATCTCCTGCGGAGTATACAGAATATAGACTATATTACCCCGGATGAAATACCTCAGATAGATCTTTATATGGATCAGGTGACGACCTTTATGGATGAGCATTTACGTTCATCTAAGCGGTTTGAGGAAGATAAGATCCTTACAAAGACAATGATCAATAATTATACCAAAAACAATCTGCTGCCACCGCCGGTTAAAAAGAAGTATTCCAGCGAGCATATGCTCTTATTGATCTACATTTATTATCTGAAGAATTTTTTGTCGATCAATGATATACAGAGTATATTAAACCCTCTCACGGAAAAGTTTTTCGGAAGTGAGGATGGATTGTCCTTAAGTGATATTTACCAGGAGATCGTAAAGCTGGAACAGGAAAATATTAATTCCCAGGCGAGGGATATTATCCGCAAATTAAATAAATCCGGTGAGGCATTTGGTGATGTAAAAGATCCGGAGGAGAAAAAGCTTCTTACGACATTTGCGTTTATATGTATGCTCAGCTTTGATGTATGGGTCAAGAAAAATATCATTGAAAACATTATAGATGATACATTGGGAGACAAAAAATAATATCATAATATATAAAATTGAAACACACCGGAAAGAGCAGGGTCACTTTCCGGTGTGTTTTGCATATATTAGTAAGAAGGAGTGGTAATACAGTGGAATATTCGTTTCCATGTATTAGAATGGGGAAATCTGTATGGCAAGGGGATACCGCGTAAAACCGGTGAAGCATAAGCATATAAAGAGAATGAAGGCAGAACCCTCTGCCGGTGAACCGACGATATCCGGAAAGTTTTCCGGCATAATGCATATGCCGGAGGATATACTGGCAAAGGCTCCTATCGTGACCTGCTACGGACGTTACAGGGTATGTATTGAAAATTACCGGAATATTCTGGAATACCAGGAGGGGCAGATCAGAATACAGACAAAGACAGGTAAGATCAGGGTAGAAGGAAAAAATTTGGGGATCGCTTATTATAGGGAAGAATGTATGTGCATTGTGGGAGAGATCTGGTCCGTTGAGTATCAAAAGTGAAAACGTATATGGAGCTTGGAGGAGAGTATGGTACATAGAATTTTAACATGGTGTGGGGGTATTGTGCTGGTGTGTCTGCCGGGGAGAGAGGCGGATCGTTTTATCAATATATGCCGGGCAAAAGGAATCATATGGTGGGGAGTGAGATGGGATGCGGAGGAAAAGCTGGTATATGGATACCTGAGGAGATGCGATTATTTTCGGTTGCGTTCTGTAGTTCAAAAAACAGGGATATTTCCTGTCGTAAAAAAGAGGATCGGGGGATATTTCCTAATTCGCCGAGGATTAAAAAGGAGCAGCTTCTGGTGCGGAATCGCCGTTTTGTTATTTTTGATGTTTTTTTTGGCAGGAAGGATATGGGGAATTGAGATATCGGGGGAATCACAGCACAGTAGGGAAAGTATTCTGCGGTATTTGGAAACAAAAGATATTTATGGAGGAATGTCAGGAAAAAAAGTTGTCTGCAGCAGGATCGAGGCAGAGATCAGAAAAAAATATCCGGACATCGGATGGGTTTCCGTGGAAAAATCAGGAAGCAAACTTTATGTCAGAATGGATGAGATGATAATGCAGCAGGAGAAAGTGAAAAAGGAACCGGGGGATCTGGTAGCAGAAAGTAAGGGAAGGGTGCTTCGGATCGTCACTAAAGAAGGTACAGCGAAGGTACGGGCAGGGGATGATGTAAAAAAAGGACAGACACTGATCAAGGGAAAGCTAAAGATCATGGGAGATAATGATGAGGTAGTGGCAAAAAAAAGGGTGAGGGCCGATGGAATCGTAGTTTTGCAGTGTGTAGAAAATTATAAGGACAGTCTGCCGGTGAAATATAAAAAGAGAGAGTATACAGGAAGGAAAAGAGATATATACAAGCTTCAGTGTGGCAGCAGGAATCTTTTTGTATATAATCCGCTAAAAAGTTTGGAAAGTTACGAAAAATATGATATAATCCGAGAAGGTGGGCGATTATGCCCTTTTCTGTCGTTACGTTTCCCGGTTTGTCTTTGGAAAAAGACATTTCGTGAGATCCGTGAAAAGAAGACGGAATATTCCCATAAAGAGGCAGAAGAAATCCTGCAAAAGCGATATATATATTATTGTCAGAAGATGAAGGAAAAAGAGTGTTTTGACATCGCAGGAAAATTATCTGTTACGAAGAAGGGAGAAAACTTTGTGGGAGAGACAGAGATTGTTTATTCCAAAAAGCAGACGAAATATAAGTGACAATATTTGGAGGAAAGTTATTGCATGTCAATTATGGAGACAGTTATAGAAATACCCGCTGAGCATGAAAAAAATATATTTGGCAGTTTTGATGCCTATATCAAAAAAATTGAGAGAAATCTGAATGTGACCATGGTGGCCAGAGATGGCAGCCTGAAGCTGGTGGGAGAGGCTGCCGGTGTAAAAGCGGCAGAAAGTATATTGATGCAGCTTCTGGAATTATCCAGGAGAGGCAATACCATTACAGAGCAGAATGTGGATTATGCTCTGGCATTGTCCATGGAGCATAGGGAGTCAGAGCTGGTCGAGATCGATTCGGACATTGTATGCCGGACGATCCAGGGAAAGCCGATTAAACCAAAGACGACAGGTCAGAAAAAGTATGTTGATCAGATCAGAAAAAAAATGATCGTATTCGGAGTGGGACCTGCAGGAACCGGAAAGACATATCTGGCTATGGCTATGGCCATTGAGGCATTTAAAAGAGATGAAGTCAGCCGGATCATTTTAACAAGACCGGCCATAGAGGCAGGTGAGAAACTGGGATTTTTGCCGGGAGATCTGCAGAGCAAGGTGGATCCGTATCTCAGACCGTTATATGACGCACTGCATCAGATCATGGGGGTGGACAGTTATCTTAGAAATGTAGAAAAAGGGTTGATCGAGGTGGCACCGCTTGCTTATATGCGTGGTCGTACATTAGATAATTCTTTTATTATTCTTGATGAGGCACAGAATACGACACCGGCACAGATGAAGATGTTTCTTACGAGGATTGGTTTCGGTTCGAAGGTCGTGGTGACGGGAGATCAGACACAGAAGGATCTGCCGGCGGGAACGTCATCCGGGCTGGATCAGGCGATCAATGTTTTGAAAAATGTAGAAGATATTGGCTTTTCTTTTTTGGACAATAAAGATGTCGTGCGTCATCCGTTAGTACAGCAGATCGTCAGTGCATATGATGACTATGAGAAGAAGCTGGCTCGCAGAGAGGCCAGAAAAAAAGAGCAGGGGGCAAGGCATGGACGGGAAAAATGAGAAAAGACTTTTTTCGGTGGTATTTTATTTATCATTGATCTTAGGTGCACTGGTTTGTGCCGGGTTAAATAAAATGACGATAGCCGGGATGATGGTGCAGATATGTTATGCACTGATCATTGGTATTGCTTTTATGACCCTGCTTCATTCCAGAGAGGACATGCTTTGGCATCAGATTCCGGAAAAGCTGGTTTATTTGTTTTCTTTTTCGGCTGCCTTATGCCTGATCGGTGTATCTTCGCGATATCATGTGGGGCTGTTCTGGCTGCTGCCGCTTATAGCAGTAGGTACTGTACGGCAGATTGAGATCAAAGCAGTTACATTTGGCGTACTTATGGCGGATTATTTATGTAATTCACTGCTGGTCAATAAGGACATTGAGGCAATGATATATAATTTTGTTATGGCTGCCGCTTTTTTAATGATAATGTCAATGCTTCATAAAAGACAGGAGATCCCATATGCAGGTGTTATCATCGTGGCGTTGAGCCTTGCCATGTATGTAATACACTGTGGGTTCAATGGCAGAGAGATGTTTGCAGAGAGATATTACATCCTGTTGGAAATATCAAGTCTGATATTTTTGATGCTTTTTGGCATGATCCTGTATTTGACAATGGGAAATTTGAAGGAGGAAGACAGTGCATATGATCCGGATGAGGATCCTGTGAGGACAGAAATGCCGGGAGAAGCTGCAGACGGAAACGGACAGCCTGGGGAGGATGGTCTGATGCTTTATCTGCAGGAAGATTTTCCTTTAATTATGCAGCTGCAGGAAAGACAGGATCTATACAGACATTGTTATGAGATCAGCAGATTGTCGGGGCTTGCCGCAGAGAAGCTGGGATATGATGCAGCTTTGGCATCAGCAGCGGGAATGTTTCATGAGGCAGGGCGTCTGATCAATCCGGACAATTATATGGAGGGCAATCGGGAACTGGCGAAGCAGTATCAGTTTCCGGAACAGCTTATCCAGGTGATACGTCAGCATAATACAGGAAGTGAGATTCCCAAAAGCCCTGAGGCAGCAATTGTAATGCTTTGTGACTGCATTATCTCTACGAGTGAATATCTTCGTAAAAATGGAAAGAGGAATGTCATCACAGATGATAAACTGATCACCAGTATTTTTGCGAATCGTATGGAGAAGGGCAGTCTGGCAGAGGCGGGAATGACTTCTGATGAATTGGAACAGCTAAAGGGATTTTTTATTGCCCATGCTTTTGAAATGGCATGATGGACAGGAGCAGGAAGGAATAGCATATATTATGACAATTTGTTTTGAAAATGAAACAGATCAGGATCTTGGTTTTGATTATGAAGAGATCCTTACGAAAGTAATCTGTCAGGCAGCAGAACAGGAGAAGTGTCCGTATGAATTTGAGGTGAATGTGACACTGACAGACAATGATTCTATTCGGGAGATCAACAGGGAATTTAGGGAACTGGATCTTCCGACGGATGTTTTATCATTTCCTATGGTGGATTATTCTTCTCCGGCAGATTTTTCAATATTGGAGAAAAAATCCGCTGCGATGGAATATTTTCATCCGGAGACAGGAGAGCTGGTGCTTGGAGACATCGTTATTTCTGTAGAGAGAGCAAGAATGCAGGCAGAAGAATATGGTCATTCGCTCAAAAGGGAAATATGCTTTCTGACAGCACACAGTATGCTTCACCTGTTTGGTTATGATCATGTGGAGGAGAATGAGCGCGAGGAAATGGAGAAGCGTCAGGAACAGATACTGCAGGATCTGGGAATCATACGTGATTAAATACGCAAAGAACATAAAAAATACATATCATTTCCGTTTAGAAGTGGTGATAGAAAGGTATGGTTATCACAATGGAAACAACCAATAAAAAATTAAATGCTGCAAGCGGTTTTTTGAAGCAGGGCAGTATTTTAGCAGTGGCTTCGATCCTGGTCCGGATGATAGGGCTTTTATATCGGATCCCTATGGCAAATATCATTGGATCGGAAGGAAATGGGATATATTCCTCAGCGTTTGAGATATACAATATATTATTGATCATTTCGTCTTATGGAATGCCTATGGCAGTATCCAAGATGGTTTCTGCAAAATGTGTAGAGAAAAAATATAAAGAAGCATATCATATTTTCCGATGCTCTATGATATTTTCTCTATGCACCGGTGGGGCAGCAGCTTTATTTGTTTTTTTTGGAGCAGACTGGCTGGAGAAAAATTTCTTTAAGAGCTTTTATGGGATTGCGATCCCATTACGTATCCTCGCACCGACTATATTTGTAGTTGCAATAATGGGAACACTGCGGGGGCTGTTTCAGGGACGTAAGACAATGATGCCGACGGCAATATCGCAGATATTTGAACAGATAGTAAATGCCGTCGTCAGTGTAGCCGCTGCTTTCTTTTTGATGCGTGCCCATAGTGCTTCGGAAAAGTTTTCCGCATGGGGGGCTGCAGGCGGCACTCTGGGAACCAGCATGGGAGCCATGATGGCTCTGATCTTCCTTGTTTTTGTATATCTTTTGTATCGTCCTGTTATGAAAAAACAGCAGCGCAGAGACAGAGTCTCCGAAGAAATGACAGTGACAGAGACATATAAGCTGATCCTGTGGACGGCAATCCCGATCATATTAAGCCAGACCGTATATCAGCTCAGTGGTATCATTGATGTGTCCCTGATCAACTGGGTATTACTTGGAAAGGGGATCAGCGGTACACAGATCAGTACCTGGCAGGGAATTTACAGTACGCAGTATCGTACTCTGGTAAGTGTGCCGATCGCAGTATCGACAGCCATTGCATCATCTATGGTGCCAAGTTTGGTAGCATCTTATATTGGGAAGGATAAGCATGCCGTGCACCGCAAAGTAAATCTGGCTGTGAAATTTAATATGATCATTGCATTTCCTTCTGCGGTAGGTATGGCCGTTCTGGCAGTGCCTATCATACATTCGATCTATCCGGCAATGGAATATAAAACAGGTTCTATGATGATGATCATTGGATCAAGCTGTATTATCTTTTATGCATTATCAACGGTGACCAGTGGAATCTTACAAAGTATCGATCAGATGAGGCTTCCAGTATTTCATTCGCTGATCTCTTTGATCGTTCATATTATATTGGTATGGCTGTTGATGCGGTTTACCGGACTCGGTGTATATGCCCTTGTTATCGGAAATGTGACATATCCGCTTCTTGTATGTGTGTTGAATGGATATTCGGTAAGTGCACATCTTGGATTTAAACAGGAGGTGACAAAGTGTTTTTGTGTTCCGTTTTTATCATCTGTGATCATGGGAGTTCTCACTTTTGCAGTATTTAAATTATTTCATGCAGTCAGTGGAAGTAATGTGATCTCATTACTGCCGGCACTTGCTGTGGCTGTTGTGTCATATTTTATATTAGTATTGAAGCTGAAAGGGCTTACCAGAGATGAATTATATGAATTTCCATTTGGAAGAAAGATGTCTATTGTGGCTGACAAGCTTCGTTTATTAGAAGAGGATTTGTGATAAAATATAATTTATAATCGTTTGAGCTTTTTATGGAAAGAAAAGAGGTTTCTTGAATGCAGAAAATCACACGAGAGGCAATTCGCCGGATGGCATCCTCGGAGACTGTTTATTATCGGGGGATGCGTTATTATGCAGCTCATGCTGTGAGCGATGTGACCTGGAATGAAAATAATAGTCAGTATCGCAGTGTGGTACATGGTGGAAACCAGTATGTAGTGACGATTCAGGTGACGGAAGAGGGAGAATGGCTTTATACCTGTAATTGTCCGTCGCATATAAAACAAAAAGGGGCCTGCAAGCATGTGGTTGCCACTCTTTTATTTATTGCAGATTATCAGCAGAGAGAAAATGTCCGGGAAAATCTGGATACCAAGGACAAGACGGCATATCAGATCATTGAGTATTTTCAAAAAAGAGAATTTCGCCGTTTGAGTCCGACTTATTATCACCTGGGACTGCGTCTTTCGATACCGGGTCTGTTAAAAAAGCAGAATACAAAAGCGTATCTGAGCCTGTATGCCGGTGCGGATAAGATGTACAAGGTTACCAATACCAGAAAATTTATAGAAGATTATTATGAAGAGCATGACATCCGCCTTGGAAAGCAGTTTTATTTCATTCCGGGAGAATGTACTTTTGATGAGGCTTCGGCAGCTGTTATGTCATATCTTACGGAAATTTATGAAATACAGGAAACACTGGGGAAAACATATTATTCCAATCTGTTTAGCAGACAGGAGATGGTTTTGTCCAAGAATATGCTGGTGAAGCTTTTGCATCTGGCAAGGGGATTAGAATGTCAGCTCAGCCTGTTTGGAAAAGATGCCGGGATGACCGGGATCGTGGAGGGGAGTCCGGAACTTTCTATTGATATGAAGATGGATGGGGAGGAACTTATCGTTTCATCGGACGGAGAAAAGCCACTGCATGCATTGGCGGAAGACGGATCGATCCTTTATTATGATAATATGATATATCTGCCGGAACGGGAATTCGTCTGTAATCTTCTGCCGTTTTATTCCAGTTTGTTTTGTCCGGGAGAGCATCAGATTGATTTTCGTGGGGAAAATAAAAAGCGATTTATAGAAAAGGTGCTTCCGGTCATAAAAAAATCCATGGAAGTCCAGGTGCCGGAAAAGCTGCGGGAAAGCTATATTGTAGAAGCCCTTCATCCGCAAATTTATCTGGATATCAGTCAAATGCGCAAAAAATATTATATATCCGCCCGGCTGGAATTTTGTTATGGTGACTATAAGGTGAATCCGCTGGTGGAAGAATATGCGTCCGGGGATATAATCCTGGTGAGAGATAAAGAAGAGGAAGAGCGTTTGATCAGTATCCTGTATGGCTTGAATTTTCAGGTTCAGGGAGAATATTTTCTGCTTAAGAATGAAAATGATATCTTTGAGATGATGACAGAGCGTATGAGCGAACTTACCGATCATTTTGAAGTATTTTATTCTAAAGAATATAAGAATCATGGTATTCGCAAAATGGGAACGATGTCTGCAAGCATACGTCTTGATACGGATATTAATCTGTTGGAGATCGATCTGGAATATGCACAGATACCACAGGAGGAGCTGGAGGCGTTCTTTCGCTCCGTACAGCTGAAAAGAAAATATTACCGATTAAAGGATGGAGCATTTATAGATCTTACGAAGGAAGATACACAGCTTCATTCCCTGCGCTGGATGCTGGAAAATGAAAGAGAGGCTTCCGGAAATGTGCTTTCTTTTCACAAAAGTGCGGCAATGTATATAGAAAAAATGCTTCCAAGAGGGAGCAGGCTGCAAAAGCAGGAGGCATACGAACAGCTTGCCGGAGATATGAAGCATCCGGGACAGATACAGTGGGAAATCCCGGATACGGTTACGGCATCACTGCGCCCGTATCAGATCGTGGGATATCAGTGGCTCAAAACATTGGCACATTATGGAATGGGTGGTATTCTGGCAGATGATATGGGACTTGGAAAGACGCTGCAGGCAATCGTATATATATGTTCTTTTCCGGGACAAAAGACCCTGATCGTATGTCCTACATCTCTGGCGTATAACTGGCAGGATGAATTTCGTAAGTTTGCTCCGTCGATCCGAACCTGCATTGTGCAGGGAACTCCGGAGGAGCGGGAGGAGCTTATCACTGATAAGAGAGGAGAATATGATGTCTGGATAACGACATATCCTTTGATCCGCAAGGATACCGAAAGTTATCAGAAACAGAAATATGATCATGTTTTCCTGGATGAGGCACAGTTTATCAAAAACCCGTCTTCCCTGGGAGCAAAAGCCGTAAAAAGTATTCCGGCTGTAAACCGTTTTGCCCTGACAGGAACACCAATCGAGAATGCCTTGTCAGAGTTGTGGTCAATCTTTGATTTTGTGATGCCGGGATTTTTTACAAGATATTCTAAGTTTGCGGATACTTATGAAAAACCGATCCTGAAGGAGCATGACCAGAAAAAAATGAAAGAACTGCGGGCAAGGATCCAGCCGTTTGTACTTCGTCGTATGAAGAAGGAGGTTCTAAAAGAGCTTCCGGATAAGATTGAGACAAAACGTATGGCAGAAATGACTGCCAAGCAGAAAAAAATCTATTTGTCGTATCTTTCCAGGATACAGACGGAAATGCGGGGGACAGGAGATCTTACGGTGGGAGGTGGCCGGATGCAGGTGCTGGCAGCATTGACGAGGCTTCGCCAGATATGCTGTCATCCCGGAACTTTTATTGAAAATTATCACGGTGGCAGTGGAAAGCTGGATCTTTTGATGGAACAGCTTCCGGGGATTCTGGATGGTGGTCATAGTGTTATTATCTTTTCTCAGTTTACCTCTATGCTAAATATTATTGCAGAAGAACTGCAGGCTCAGGGGATTGCATTTCACTATCTCGCAGGAGCAACGAAGCCGGAGCAGCGCAAGGAATATGTGCGCAGCTTTAATCAGGGGCGTGTTAAAGTATTTTTGATCTCTCTGAAGGCAGGAGGAACCGGTTTGAATCTGACAGGAGCAGACACGGTGATCCATTTTGACCCATGGTGGAATCCTGCCGTGGAGGAACAGGCTACAGACAGAGCATATCGAATAGGACAAAAGAAAAAAGTACAGGTGATCAAACTGATCATGAAAGATTCGATTGAAGAAAAAATTGATGCACTTCAGACCCGGAAAAAGCTTTTGTCAGAGAATGTTATTGAAGCCGGAGAGGTATTTGTGAACCAGTTGACGATGGAAGAGCTGGTGGAGCTGTTTGAGACAAGTGCTACATGATTTTTTGAAATTAGGGGTTGTACAGATGAAAATCTTATGATATGATAGTGTGGTTGTGAGTAGAGATATTCCTCTGTTACGGTTGCGAAAGGCACATAAGTATTAAGAATGTCGAAAAAATAAGGAGGTCACATCATGAACGATATTATTAAGGCAATTGAGGATGCTCAGTTGAAGGAAGTTGCAGATTTCCGTGTCGGAGATACTGTAAAGGTTTATGCAAAGGTTATCGAGGGTAGCCGTGAGCGTATCCAGGTGTATGAGGGAACTGTATTAAAGAGACAGAACGGTGGTGCCAGAGAGACATTTACAGTTAGAAAGTTCTCTAATGGTGTAGGTGTTGAGAAGACATGGCCTGTTCATTCTCCGATCATCGATAAGATCGAGGTTGTACGCAGAGGTAAGGCAAGACGTGCAAAACTGTTCTATCTTCGTGACAGAGTAGGTAAGGCTGCAAAGGTAAAAGAGCTTGTAAAATAATTATATTGAGACAAGATTTTTTGCAGAAAAAAGGGGTTTCCATATGTTTTGTGTGGATTCCCCCTTTTTCTTTTGCTGATATTTAAACAGATAGAAAGGAGAGAAGAAAATGTATTCATTTGAGAGTCGGGTAAGATATAGTGAGCTGGCTGAAAATGGAAGACTTAGTCTGGACGGTATTGTTAATTACATGCAGGATTGTACCTGCTTTGAGTCAGAAAAGCTGGGCGTAGGGATGGAGACGACGTATGGCAGACAGAGAATGTGGGTATTAAATTTCTGGCAGATCGTCATTGAACGTTATCCCAAAATAGGAGAAAAGATCCGGATCACTACACAGGCATGTGGAAGCGAAAAGATGTTTGGGTATCGTAATTTTATGATACAGGATGAAAAAGATGAAATGCCGGTAAAGGCCTATTCGATATGGACACTTCTCGATATGAAGAAAGGGAGACCCTGTCTGGTACAACCGGAGGATATAGAACTTTATGGAATTGAAGAGCCGCTTCCGTTGGAGAAGGTTTCACGCAAGATATCGGTTCCAAAGGAAGGAGGAGTGGAAAGACAGGGATTTTTCGTTCAGGAATACCATCTGGACACAAATCATCATGTTAATAATGGTCAGTATGTCCGCATGGCTACGGCATATCTGCCGGAGGAGTTTGTTGTAAAAGAAATGCGGGTGGAATACAGGCATCAGGCAGTGCTTGGTGATATGATACAGCCGGTATGCTATAAAATGGAGAACGGATATCTGGTGTCTTTGCAGAGCGGAGAAGGAAGTGTGTACTGTGTTGTCCGTTTTATGGGATAATACATGTGAAGAGTTTGTGAAAGAATGGCGGAAATCTTGAGTTTTCGGAAAGGGTAGGTTATACTAGGGTGGTAGGGAACTTCATACATAGTAGAACAATAAGAGGAGGACGTAATAATGTGGTGTCCAAAATGTAAGACAGAGTACCGCGATGGGATCACGGAATGTGCTGATTGTGGAACTCAATTAGTAGAAGGAAGTGCCGAAGACTTTGAAACAGTTGATATCTGCAATTTGAAAGATGAGGAGATGGCAGAACGTTTTGTCGGTTATCTGGAATATTCCAAAGTAAAAGGTGCTGTAAAGCAATATGATGAGGAGACAGAGAGCTATAAGGTCACTGTTCCGGAGAAGATGGCAAAGAAGGCTGAGAAATTGTTTGAAGGATTTCTTACGGCAGCAGAGGAGGATAGAGAACGGGCCAAAGAAGAAAAGCGTGTAAAGGAAATGGAACATATGGAGGAGGCTGAAGCATCCGATACAGAGGAAGAGCCGGAGGAAGCACAAGAGGATATAGAAGAGCCGGAGGATATGGCAGAAGCCGAGGAATATGACTGGGATGCCGAGGAAGAAGATGCTGTTCCTGCCCACAATCCCTTTGAGGAGGATGAAGAAGATGTAGATCTGGGAGAGGAAGAGGATGAAGACGATACAGCCAGAGATATCTTGTATGAATCAGCAAAGGAGTATGTGAAAAAAGAGGATGCCTATAAGGATATGCTTTTTTCCGGACTTACGTTTATTCTTTTTGGTGTTATCGGAGAAGCCTACCTGCTGTTGTGCAAACTGAACGTTATTCCGGTCAAGTATAATATTGTGGTACTCTCCGGTCTGGCACTTATGTTTTTGCTATTCCTGGTTGGTGGTATTGTATCGGTGGTAAAATCATCACGAATCAAGCTGGAAATTCCGATCGAACAGGAAAAAACCCGGAAAATCCAGGAATGGCTTGCAGAAAATCTGACCTTGGAAAGAGTAAAAAAATGGGAAAATCCGGAGGTCTCTCAGGCGGAAAATGATCTTGTCATCATGGCACATATCCGCAGCAATCTGATGAAGCAGTATCCGGAGGAAGATGCAGCATATATGGAGATGATATGCGAGGAGTATTTCACGGAGCATATTCAGGATCAGGATGAGAATACAGATCAATAATTTATATGTGAAATATATATCAAAAGGCACTGTACAGAAAATGGTACAGTGCCTTTTTGGTAGAAAGTCTTATTTTTTAAAATATAGAAAGGTCAGTTCTTTTTAAATTCCAAAAGCTCCAACCCTTCGTTGTCTTCCAGAACCATTCGGATCATCCAGTCATTGACAAATAAAAGCAGAGGATTTCCCTTCATATCTTTTACGGCTTTTACATTATTCATGCGCTTGAGCTTGGTGACATCTGTGGATGGATCGCCAACCCAGCGGATATATTCATATGGGAGGGATTCGAGGCGGATCTCACAGCCATATTCGTTTTCGAGCCGGTATTTTAATACATCAAACTGCAGTACACCTACAACACCCACGATGATCTCAGACATTCCGGCAGTAAATTCCTGAAAGATCTGGATAGCACCCTCCTGGGCAATCTGGGTGATACCTTTGACGAATTGTTTTCTTTTCATGGAATTAAGCTGCACAACGCGGCAGAAATGTTCCGGAGCAAAGGTCGGAATCCCCTCGTATTCAAATTTGCTGCCGGGCATAGTGATCGTATCTCCGATTGAAAAAATACCCGGATCAAAGACACCGATCACATCTCCGGCGTATGCTTCGGAAATCACCTGACGATCCTGTGCCATGATCTGCTGAGGCTGGGAGAGCTTTAATTTACGTCCACTCTGTACATGATATACATCATGGTCTGCCTCAAATTTGCCGGAGCAGATACGCATAAATGCGATGCGGTCCCGGTGGGCTTTGTTCATATTTGCCTGGATCTTAAAAACAAAGGCGGAGAAAGGAGAAGTGACAGGGTCGATATCTCCTTCATTGGAATGGCGCGGCAGAGGCGGTGTCGTCATCTGCAGGAAATAATTCAGAAAGGTTTCAACGCCGAAGGTAGTCAATGCAGATCCAAAAAATACAGGAGAAAGTTCTCCGTTTTGTACCTGTTCCAGATCAAGCGGATCACTTGCCCCGTCCAGAAGTTCAATCTCTTCTAAAAGCTGGTCGTACAGATCATCACCGGCCAGTTCCTTCAGGGCAGGATCATCAATGGCATAATCTGTTTCGGCAGCGGCTTTGGCACCACCGGTTGCAACAGACTGGAAAGAGCGGACGGTTTTTGCATCCCGGTCATAAATTCCTTTGAAACGTTTGCCGGATCCGATCGGCCAGTTGACAGGACAGGTCCGGATACCCAGAACAGTCTCGATATCGTCCAAAAGTTCAAAGGAGTCTTTGGCATCCCGGTCCATCTTGTTGATAAAGGTAAAGATAGGAATATGACGCATGACACAAACCTTAAAAAGCTTGATGGTCTGTGCTTCTACACCTTTGGATGCATCGATGACCATCACTGCAGAATCGGCAGCCATTAAAGTACGGTAGGTGTCTTCGGAAAAGTCCTGATGACCCGGAGTGTCCAGAATATTAATACAATAATCGTTATAATTAAACTGGAGAACAGAAGAGGTGACAGAGATACCACGCTCTTTCTCAATCTCCATCCAGTCAGATACTGCATATTTTGAATTTGCTTTTCCCTTAACAGAACCTGCCGTATTGATAGCACCACCATATAACAGGAACTTTTCGGTCAATGTCGTTTTACCGGCATCAGGATGGGAAATGATCGCAAAGGTTCTTCTTTTTTCAATTTGTTTTCTTAAATCATTTTCTGACATTTTCTTCCTCCAATATATTGATATATGCAAACATTACGATTATACGATATTACGGAGGCTGTTTCAAGGGGAAATACAAGATAGGGACGGATATTTTATCACCAATCGTTAAGTCCGGCATAGTCATAATTAGAAAGGCTTCTTTTTATGGAACAGAGGGAGGAAAACAATGGCAGTAGTAACATTGGATGCCGGCCATGGAGGTTATGACAATGGTGCCTCCTATCAGGGACGGAGAGAAAAAGATGATAATCTGAATCTGGCACTGGCAGTAGGAAATATCCTGCAGAACAGAGGCGTGGATGTCAGATATACCAGGATGGAGGATATCTATCAGACGCCTCAGAGGAAAGCTGCGATAGCCAATGAAAACGGATCTGATCTGTTTATTTCTTTTCACAGAAATTCAAGCTCTTCGCCGAATCAGTATTCGGGAGTACAGACGCTGGTATATGCTGACAGCGGTCTGCGGCGTTTGCTGGCCCAAAATATCAATGATGAATTAGAAAAAACGGGGTTCACCAATTTGGGGATATCTGTCAGAAAGGATCTGCCGGTAATCCGGGATTCGGATATGCCGGCCGGTCTGGTAGAGGTGGGATTTATTAATACGGAACGGGATAATACGTTATTTGATTCAAAATTTCCGGAAATTGCAGAGGCTATCGCGGAGGGGATCATACAGACTCTGGAGGAGACGGGAAACCGTGTAGAGGCAACGGAGGAGGAAAAAGGATTTTACAGTATAGAGACAGGGATGTTTTCACACGAAGAAAATGCACGAAGCCTGGCACTTCTGATGCAGGAGGATGGATTTGACTGTTTTATTGACAGGAGAGGGGACTATTATGTTGTGTGTCAGGGGGAGTATTCCTCCGTGGATGAAGTTAGGAATGCCGAACGAATATTGTATGAAAGCGGATATGAGACGAGAATTACGCCTTTTTTTGTCACAAATAACAAAAATTCGTAAAAAATATGTAAATACCCTTGATTTTCCAAGGTTGTAGTGATATTATCGTCATTGTGATACTGTAAATTATGAAGAGTGGACTGCGCGGTCCACTCTTTCGTTTTGAAACGAGAGCAGTAATTTATTGCATCGGATTTGGAAAAGAGGTTATGTATTTGACGAAACGTGAAGAATACGAGGCACGGGCAGAGAAAATGCTGGAACCGTTGATGGAGGAAAACGGCTTTGAACTGGTTGACGTGGAATATGTCAAGGAAGCCGGACAATGGTACTTGCGTGCCTATGTAGACAAAGAGGGTGGGATAACCCTTGACGATTGTGAACTGGTAAACCGTGCATGGAGCGATATGATGGATCGGGATGATTTTATCGAGGATGCCTATGTATTAGAGGTCAGTTCTCCGGGGCTTGGAAGACAGCTGAAAAAGGACAAAGACTTCCGCCGCAGTATCGGTGAAGAGGTAGATGTTCATTTTTATCAGGGAAGAAAGCTTCCGGTGGGAAAAAATGGCAAAGAAATTTCCGTAAAAGATATAACAGGTATCTTGAAGGATTTTACGACGGAAACGATTACTTTGGAGACAGAATTTTCCCCGGAATATGAAATGATGAGAAAAGACATTTCGTCGGTAAAGCTAACCATTAATTTTTAGTGAATACAAGTTTGGAAAACTTATATTTAGGAGGAGATAAAGATGGCTGCAAGAAAGAGCAAATCAACAAAGTCAGACCGCACAGAGCTTATTGAAGCATTAGAGGCGATCGAAAAAGAGAAACAGATCAGTAAGGACATTATTTTGGAGGCGATTGAAAATTCATTGGTAGCTGCCTGCAAAAACCAGTTTGAGAGTAAAGCAGATAATATCCGTGTGTCGATCAATCGTGACACAGGAGAGATTAAAGTGTTTGCTGATTATGAGGTGGTTGAGGATGACATGCTGGAGGATCCGACTACACAGATCGGATTGACAGAGGCTTCTTTAAAATATGGAAATGTAGAAGTCGGTGAGACGGTATCTACAGAAGTTATTCCAAAGAATTTCGGCAGGATCGCTGCACAGAAAGCAAAGCAGGTTGTTGTGCAGAAAATCCGTGAAGAGGAGAGAAAAGTACTGTATGCACAGTACCTTGAGAAAGAGAGAGAGGTTATTACCGGTATTGTACAGCGTTACAGTGGTAATAATGTGTGTATCAATCTTGGTAAAGTGGATGCGATCCTGATGGAGAGCGAACAGGTGCATGGAGAACACTTTAAACCAACAGAGCATATCAAGCTTTATGTGGTAGAGGTAAAGGATACAACAAAGGGACCACGTATTACGGTTTCAAGAACACATCCGGAATTTGTGAAGAGACTTTTTGAGGAAGAGGTTACAGAGCTTCAGGATGGCATTGTTGAGATCAAGAGTATTGCGAGAGAGGCAGGGTCCAGAACAAAGCTTGCCGTATATACAGAGGATCCGAATGTAGACCCTGTGGGAGCCTGTGTCGGTATTAATGGTGATCGTGTAAATGCAATTGTCAAAGAACTTCGTGGTGAAAAGATTGATATCATCACATGGAGCGATGATCCGGCTGTATTGATCGAAAATGCACTCAGCCCGGCAAAGGTTATTTCAGTGACGGCTGACGAAGAGGAAAAGACCGCCAGGGTTATTGTGCCGGAAAACCAGCTTTCACTTGCCATTGGTAAAGAGGGACAGAACGCCCGTCTGGCAGCAAAGCTGACCGGTTATAAGATTGACATTAAACAGGAACAGGAATGATCAGAAAGGTAAGTGAAAAATATGGGAGAGAAAAAGGGAATACGTCCACGGAAGATTCCGTTGCGGCAGTGTACCGGATGCGGTGAGAGAAAAGAAAAAAAACAATTGGTGCGCATCATTAAAACGCCGGAGGATGAGATCGTGATAGATCTGACAGGCAAGAAAAACGGACGTGGTGCATATATATGTAATTCTACGGAATGTCTTCGTAAGGCACGTAAACGTAAATCTCTGGAACGCTCCCTGAAAATGGTTATTCCTGATGAAATATATGAGGAACTGGAAAAGGAGATGGATAATATTGCAGAATGACAGGGTATTAAATCTGATCGGTCTGGCACAAAAAGCCGGAAAAGTCGTGAGCGGAGAGTTTATGACGGAAAAGGCTGTGAAAACGGGAGACGCTGCATTAGTTATCCTGGCGGAGGATGCTTCGGAAAATACGCAAAAAAAATTCCGAAATATGTGTGAGTTTTATAAGGTGCCCCTTCGCATCCATGCTGCAAAGGATTATCTTGGGCATGCAATGGGTAAGGAATTCAGAGCATCATTAGCAATTGTAGATAATGGCTTTGCACAGGCAATTTTGAAAAAAATGGATTAGGAGGTCGTAGTAGTTTATGGCAAAAATGAAAATATATGAGATTTCAAGAAGTTTACAGGGAGCATTTCCTGACTTGAAAAGCAGGGATCTGATCAAACTGCTTCAGGAAAACGGATTTCAGGTGAAAAGTGCACAGAGCAGCATTGAGGATGATGCGATCAGTTTTCTGCTGAACAAGTTTAGGGGTTCAGCGAAAAAGACAGAGGCTGTCAGGGAAGCTGATGAGAGTGTGAAGGAAGAAGCAGTAGAGAAGAAACAGGATAAAGAAACAAAAGAAGTAAAGAAAGCCACAGAGAAGAAAGCGGAAAAAGTGGAAAAAGCAGAGCAGGCTTCCAAAACAGAGAAAACAGAAGAAAAGCCGAAAAAACCGGAGAAGACGGAAAAGGCAGAGGAGAAAGAAGTTAAGAATAAAGAAGCTGCTCAGGAGAAAAAAGAAGAGAAACAGGAAGTAAAAGAAGAAAAGAAGGAAGAGGTAAAGAAGGAGCAGAAAGCACCTGCTGAAGAGAAACAGCAGGAAAAGAAGCCTCATGCGGAAAGTCGTCCGGCTCAGGAAAACCGAAGAGACAACCGTGAGAGAAATGGTCAGGATACGAACCGTACAAGTCAGGGAAATCGAGGCGGTCGTGATAACCGTGACAATAGAGATAACCGAAATCGTGGAAACGGTCAGGGCGGCTACAACAGAGATAACCGCGGAAACGGTCAGGGTGGTTACAACAGAGATAACCGCGGAAATGGCCAGGGAGGTTATAACAGAGACAACAGGAATCGTGGAAACGGTCAGGGCGGCTACAACAGAGATAACCGTGGAAACGGTCAGGGAGGTTATAACAGAGATAACCGCGGAAATGGCCAGGGAGGCTATAATCGTGATAACCGTAATGGCCAGAATGGCGGACGTCGTGATGGAGGCAGAGGAAATTCCTTTGCTGCAATGGATGCGGTAAAGCCGGAGGTAAAACAGTCCAGAGCCCAGAGAGCCAAGAATGATTCAAGAAGTGCAAAACAGAGACATGGCAGAGACAGGGATCGGGAAGAGAATGATTATAATCCGCTTTATGGTCCGGGCGGACGGAAAAATAAAAAGAAAGATCCAAACCGTAAGGGAGCATTTATTAAGCCGGAGCCGGTTGTAAAGCCGGAGGAGCCGGAGGATGGTATCCGTAATATTGTACTTCCGGAAAAAATGACGATTAAAGAGCTTGCAGACATCATGAAGGTGCAGGCATCTACAGTTATCAAGAATCTCTTTATGCGTGGTGAGGTTGTAACATTAAACCATCAGATCACATATGAAGAGGCAGAGGAGATCGCACTGGAATATAATTGCATTGCGGAAATGGAAGAGAAAGTTGATCTGATCGCTGAACTTTTGAAAGAGGATGAAGAAGATGAGGCATTGATGAAGAAGAGACCGCCGGTAGTATGTGTTATGGGTCATGTTGATCATGGTAAGACTTCACTTTTGGATGCAATCCGTGAGACAAATGTTACCTCGCGTGAGGCCGGTGGAATCACACAGCATATCGGTGCATATGTAACAGAGATCAATGGAGAAAAGATCACATTCCTGGATACACCGGGTCATGAGGCATTTACTTCTATGCGTATGCGTGGTGCGCAGGCAACAGATATTGCGATTCTTGTTGTTGCGGCCGATGATGGTGTTATGCCACAGACAATTGAGGCGATCAACCATGCTAAGGCGGCAGGAGTGCAGATCATTGTTGCAGTAAACAAGATTGATAAGCCAAGTGCCAACGTGGAACGTGTAAAGCAGGAGCTTGTTGAGTATGAACTGATCGCAGAGGACTGGGGCGGAGATACTGTATTTGTACCTGTATCTGCCCACACAGGAGAGGGGATCGACCAGCTTTTGGAAATGATCATTCTGACGGCTGAGGTTGAAGAACTTAAAGCAAATCCGGATCGTCTTGCAAGAGGTGTTGTGATTGAGGCGAAGCTGGATAAGGGACGTGGTCCGGTAGCGACCATCCTGGTTCAGAAGGGTACTCTTCATGTAGGAGATAATATTGCAGTAGGTGCTGCCTATGGTAAGATCCGTGCAATGATGGATGACCGTGGAAGACGTGTAAAGGAGGCATTGCCTTCTACTCCGGTAGAGATTCTGGGTCTTCATGATGTTCCGGATGCCGGTGAGATCTTTATGGCGACAGAAAATGATAAAGAGGCACGTAATATTGCAGAGACCTATGTGGCACAGGGTAGAGAGAAGCTTCTTGATGATACAAAGGCAAAGCTGACGCTGGATGGATTATTCTCCCAGATCCAGGCAGGTAATATTAAGGAATTAAATATTATTGTCAAGGCAGACGTTCAGGGATCTGTTGAGGCTGTAAAACAGAGCCTGCTGAAGCTTTCTAATGAGGAAGTTGCAGTTCGTGTGATCCATGCCGGTGTCGGTGCGATCAATGAGTCGGATGTGAGTCTTGCGAGTGCATCAAATGCGATCATTATCGGATTTAATGTGCGTCCGGACAATACGGCAAAGGATATTGCAGAACGGGAAAAGGTAGACGTGCGCCTGTATCGTGTGATCTATGATGCTATTGCGGATGTAGAATCTGCAATGAAGGGTATGCTGGATCCGGAATACGAAGAGAAAGTTATCGCTCATCTGGAGGTACGCCAGACATTTAAGGCATCCGGTGTGGGTACGATTGCAGGAAGCTATGTACTTGACGGAAAGATTGAACGTGGCAGCAAGCTTCGCATTACGCGCGAGGGCGAGCAGATATTTGAGGGTGAGATGGCATCTCTGAAGCGTTTCAAGGATGATGTGAAGGAAGTTGCAGCAGGTTATGAGTGTGGTATTGTTGCACAGGATTTCAATGATCTTCAGGAAGGTGATCAGATTGAGGCTTATATCATGGTTGAGGTACCGAGAGATTAATTTGAAACAGCAGTGCCTTGAAAGCAGGGGATAATGCTGCCGGAAGGCATTACTGCTTTGAAAAGGATCATTATAGTAAATAGTGGTTTCCGGGCTGTTTGTGCCTGAAGGGTATGGAAAGGAATGGAGTTTCACATGAAAAAAAACAGTATAAAATATTCCCGGATGAATGGGGAGGTTCAGAGAGTATTAAGTAAGATCATTGCACAGGATATCAAGGATCCGAGGATCCATCCGATGACTTCCGTGGTATCTGTAGAGGTTACTCCGGATCTGAAATTTGCCAAAGTATTTGTCAGTGTACTGGGAAATGATGAGGACAGGGAGAGGACTCATAAGGGACTTCTCAGTGCTGCTTCCCATATAAGGACACAGCTGGCAAAGCAGTTGAATCTTCGTAATACACCGGAACTTACATTTGTGATGGATGATTCTATTGAATATGGGATCAATATGTCAAAAAGAATTGATGAATTAAAAAAAGAGGAACAGTAAGGAGCAGGAAGGCGGTTATTGGATGACAGGATTAAGAGAAATTGCACAGGGAGCAAAAACAATCCTTATAGCAGGACATCTCCGCCCGGATGGCGATTGCGTGGGTGCGGCCGTTGCAGCATATCTGTATCTGAAAAAGATATATCCGGATGCCCGGATTGGTGCATATGTGGAAAAGGTGCCGGAGGTGTATCGTTTTTTGGATCCTGATGAGAGTATTTTTGTGAAGGAGCTTCCGGAGAAACCGGTGGATCTGTTTATTTCTTTGGACTCCAGTACAAAGGATCGTCTGGGAGAGGCAGAAAGTCTTTTTGATACAGCAGGACGAACGGTATGTATTGACCATCATGTCAGCAATCTTGGATATGCCAGGGACAATTTCATAGAGCCGGACAGCAGTTCCACCTGTGAAACACTTTATGGGTTGATGGAAGAGTCACTGATCGATGAGAAGATCGCAGAAGCGGTATATATCGGTATTATTATGGATACGGGAGTATTCCGGTATTCCGCCACCTCCAAAAGGACCATGGAGATTGCTGGTAATCTGATGGAAAAAGGCGTGCCCTTTTGGAAATATATTGATGAATGTTT
This sequence comes from Lachnospiraceae bacterium, assembly GCA_022774505.1. GTDB lineage: Bacteria > Bacillota > Clostridia > Lachnospirales > Lachnospiraceae > Jutongia. The sequence continues at coordinate 22,345 of JALFLW010000101.1, read as the reverse complement.
TTATCAGAGAACATATACCCAGACCCAGCTTTTGGGACGGACACTGCTTACCAGTATGCGTTTGATGGAGGGACGGGTGATCGTTGCCACAGTAACCAGAAGGATGCTCGAGTTTTATGGAGCACAGACGGAGGATATTGAGGGCATTATAGACCAGCTTCGTGTGACGAAGGGGGTGGAGGTCGCATTGCTTCTGCAGGAAATCAATGATCAGGAATATAAAGTCAGTATGCGGTCTAATATGACAGTTGATGTCAGCAGGATTGCAGTTTATTTTGGCGGGGGTGGTCACAAAAAGGCTGCAGGATGTACAATGCGTGGTTCTTTGCATGATGTAGTAAATAATATTACGGAGCATATAGAATTTCAGATGTGATGTTTCTTATTATAGGAGAAACTTGAATGGATGGCATTATTAATGTTTATAAGGAAAAAGGATTTACCTCTCATGATGTAGTAGCTAAGCTGCGGGGGATCCTTCATCAAAAGAAGATTGGTCATACTGGCACACTGGATCCGGAAGCGGTCGGTGTGCTTCCGGTTTGTTTAGGAAAGGCCACAAAGGTTTGTGATCTGCTGACAAATCAGGACAAAACATATCGGGCAGTGTGTAAACTGGGAGTTTGTACCGATACGCAGGATATGACCGGGGAAGTTTTAAGGATGGGAGATTTTTCAAAGATTACAGAAGAAAAACTGCGGGAGACACTGGAAGGATTTAAGGGCGAACAGCTCCAGATCCCGCCTATGTATTCTGCCTTGAAGGTAAATGGAAAAAAGCTGTATGAGCTTGCGAGAGAGGGAAAAACAGTAGAGCGCAAACCCCGGCCGATAAAGATCCATTCTATTGACCTGATGCAATACCGGCAAGGGGAAGGCGTATTTGAGATGGAAGTAACATGTTCAAAAGGAACTTATATCAGGACGCTGTGCAATGATATTGGTGAGAATATGGGATGCTTTGGAGCAATGCAGTTTTTGGAAAGGACAAGGGTCGGAATCTTTACTCTGGAAAATGCATACACTCTGGAGCAGATTGAGAAGTTGGTGGGCAAAGGAGAGCTGGCCGGCAAGATTATTTCTGTGGACAGACTGTTTCCTGAATATCCGGCTTTTCAGATCAAGGAGGAGTTTGCAGCGAAGCTTTTTAACGGAAACCCGTTGCTGCCGGAATTTTTGGAGGATTATCAGAAAAGGCAGAAGAATATGCCGGTTAATATGATGGCAGAGGGACAGGATTTTCTGGTATATGATGAAAAGGGCCGTTTTAAGGCAGTCTATCAGAAGAAAGAAAAGGATCTCAGAGTTCGTAAAATGTTTTAGAAACGCTGAAATGGTGAGGATTATGGAAGTCATACAAGGTCTTGGATTTAAAATCGAAAACAGTGCGGTGTCTTTAGGAAAATTCGATGGTTTTCACCGGGGACATCGCCTTTTGCTGGACAGGATCCTGCAGCAAAAAGAACTGCATGCAACAGTATTTACCTTTGATGGTATTTCAAGAGACAAACAGATTTATCTGGAAGGAGAAAAAAGATATCTGTTACAAAAACTGGGAATAGAAAGAGAAGTATTATTTCCGTTTCGCCCGGAAACAAAATCGATGTCTCCGGAAGAATTTATAGAGAAGATACTGGTGCAGTGCATGGATGCAAAGCTGATATGTATAGGGGAGGATTTCCGGTTCGGAAAGGAGCGTCAGGGGGATGCTGCCCTGCTGGAAAAGTATGCGGAGAAATATGGATATGAGCTATGCGTCTTTCCGAAGATGAAGGAAGCCGGAGAAGTGATCAGCAGTACAAGGATCCGCAGGGAACTTGCAGAAGGAAGTATGGAAACAGCGAACCGGCTTTTGGGCGAACCATATTTTGTCAGCGGTGAAGTAGTACATGGAAATGCTTTGGGAAGAACGATCGGAATGCCCACGGCGAATCTGCTGCCGGGAGAACAGAAGCTGCTGCCGGCTTATGGAGTTTATGCGACCAGAGTAGAGGTGGGTGGGCAGACATATTCAGGAGTTACCAATGTGGGGGTAAAGCCGACGATTGGTTCAGAATCAGTTAATGTGGAGACTACGCTTCTCCATTTTGACGGTGATCTATATGGAAAGCCGATGAAAGTTTATTTTCTGCATTTTCTGCGGCCGGAACAGCGTTTTGAAAATCTGGAGAAACTAAAGGTTCAGATGGCATATGATAAGAGCAGGGCTGAAATGTTGCTTAGTCATCAATAATAAGGGGTTAGAAGAGGTTGGTATCTGTCATGAGACGGATACCATCTTTTATTTCATCTTCCGAAAGTCCGGAATAACCCAATAGGATAGCTTCCTGAGGATGTTCCGGAAAATGATCCGGCAGATAATGATCATGGATACCATAAAGATGAATACCATGCCGGCCGGCAGTGCGGATCAATTGGGCTTCAGACAGTCCGGAGGGAAGCTCTATTGTTATATGCATACCGGCATGCTCTCCCTGCAATTTCAGATGATGCTTTTGGATCAGTGGATGGAGACATTCCAGTACCAGATCATGTTTGCTGCGGTAAATCTTGCGCATACGGTTTACATGCTTCTCAAAATAGCCCTCCTGCAGAAAAAGTGTCAGGATCGCCTGGTCAATACGGGAGACAGTACAGGAGTAGTGTCCGCAGATGATTTCATATTGTTTTAATAATTCCGGTGGAAGGATCATATAACCGACACGGATCGCAGGTGCGATGGCTTTGGAGAAGGTTCCGATATAGATCACACATTGGCGGGGATCCATACCTTGAAGAGCAGGAACCGGTTTTCCACGGTAGCGGAATTCACTGTCGTGGTCATCTTCAATGATATAGCGGTTTGAAAAGGAATTGGCCCAGTGTAAAAGTTCCAGACGTCGTCCATAAGGCATAACTGCTCCCATAGGAAACTGATGGGAAGGAGTTACATAGACAATAGAGCTTTCCGCAGCGATAGAGTCTGTCGTAAGTCCGTTTTTGTCAAGAATACCGGGCATAACAGAAAGTCCGGTATTATGAAAGATATGTGCTGCCTGTGTGTAGCCGGGAGATTCTAATGTGATCTGTTTCACTCCCATGGAATGAAATACCAGTGACAGCATCTGGAGAAGATAATCAACACCGGCTCCAACAATGATCTGCTCCGGTGTACAGGAAACCTGCCGGGACATTCGGACATAGTTGCAGATGGCATTTCTGAGTTGTGCATCTCCATGATTATCGCCTAGGAGAAAGAGTGTTTCATCATCCATCAAAACTTGTCTGGAGAGACGTCTCCAGATGGAGAAAGGAAAGTGGCTGATATCAATGGAATAAGGATCAAAATCGTAAAGATAGGCAGGCTTAGAGGAGGATGAAGAAATATTTTCGGATAAAGAAGGCGTAAGACAAGACGGAGGTTTTGGCTGGCTGTGATAATCAACAGGGGTTATGTCACAAACGTAGAATCCGCTTTTGGGTGCGGAGTCGATGTATCCCTCTGACTGTAGCTGGTAATAGGCAGTATCAATGGTATTTCTGCTGACCCCGAGATTAGAAGCGAGGCTGCGGGTGGAGGGAAGCTTGGCTGCTGCCGTAAGCTCACCGGTCAGGATCAGATCACGGATCTGTTCGTAGATCTGGTTATAAAGTGGTGTGCCGGAATGTTGATCAAGTTGAAATGACAGCATAGATATCCCTCCTAAATCCATATGCAATGATGTGCTGTATCAGCCGGGGCAAAACGACCTTTGACACCTGCATTATATATAGTGAATGGTATCATATTTTTTTTTCATAATCAAATTAGCAGCATTCTGAACAAGTGGCAGTTTCTGCGTTGAAAGGTTACAGTCGGAAAAAATTGCGTCAGCCTTAAGTAAAAAATATGTAAAATATGTAAAATCTGCTTGTATCTTTTGTGAGAATCGTTTAACATAGTTAAGGGAAAAATAATGTGTGAAAAATGTGCAGGTCAAAAATAAAATCCATGACCGGGGAGATTGCACAGAGAGAGAGGTCAAAAGATGAGTGCAGAGTATTCTACAGCGATATTAAACGTGATTGCCGGACTCGGCATGTTCCTGTATGGAATGAAACTGATGGGTGATGGTCTTCAGAAAGTAGCCGGCGATAAGATGCGTGGTATTCTGGAAACGCTGACAAAGACAAGACTTTCTGCTTTGATCGTAGGAATCATCTTTACAGGTGTGATCCAGTCGTCTAATGCAGCGACGGTTATGGTAGTAAGTTTTGTAAATGCCGGATTGATGAACTTGTCTCAGGCGATCGGTGTGATCTTTGGTGCAAATATCGGTACCACCGTAACCGGACAGTTATTGTCGTTAGACATGTCTAAATATGCGCCGGTGATCCTGTTAGTCGGTGTGATCATGGTTATGTTTATGCAGCATCCAATGGTCAAAAAGTTTGGAGAGGTTATTGTCGGATTTGGTATTTTGTTTATCGGCATGGGGACGATGTCTTCTGCGGTTGGCATTGTCAAGGATGCTCCGCTTGTCACATCGACACTTGGCCAGCTGTCCAATCCGTTTTTATGTGTATTATTTGGATTTATCGTGACATCTGTATTGCAGAGTTCTTCCGCTACGGTTGGTATTCTGATCGCTCTCTGTGGACAGGGTGTTGTGGATATACACCATGTATTTTTTATGATCCTTGGATGTAATATCGGAGCCTGTATTTCTGCGGTGCTTACCAGTCTTTCTGGAAATAAGATGGCGAAAAGAGCAGCCTGCCTGCATTTGTCCTTCAACGTACTGGGATCTGTTCTGATGTTTATTGTACTTGTACTTGGTAGCAATGGTGTGGAGCATCTGCTTCATATTATGACAGAGCATACCTGTACACAGCCGGATCAGATGGTCAATGGTGTCAACGTGTTCCTTCAGAGAGAGGTTGCCAATACCCATACCATGTTTAAGGTGGTTCAGGTAGCAGTATTCTTTTTCCTGTCACCGCTTTTGATCAGGCTGTCATATATATTGATCCCGGGAGAGGATCACGAGGAGGAGTCCACAGGTACAGCACCGGAACTTGCTTATATTGGCGGACACAATGTATATAATCCTACGACAGCAGTCCCAACCGGTATCTGTGAGATTGTCCGCATGGGAAATATTGCACAGGAAAATATGGAAAAGGCAATGGATGCTTTATTACACAAAGATGAAAATCTTATTGCGGAGGTATATCATACGGAGATCACTATTGATTACCTGAATACGGAGATTACCAATTATCTGGTACAGATCAATACATTATCATTGCCGGTGGCAGACCGCAAAATGCTTGGTGGACTGTTCCATGTAGTGAATGATATTGAACGCATTGGAGACCATGCAGAAAACATTGCTGATTTTGCAAAAACCTGTATAGATCAGGAACTTACATTTTCGGAGGAAGCCGAGAAGGAATTAAAGAATATGCTGGATGATACCTGTGAGATCCTCTCACTGGCATTAAATATGTTTAGTCATAACAGTGAGGAGCATTTACAGGAAATCTTGGATCTGGAAAATGAGATCGATGATATGGAGCGGCAGCTTCAGAATAATCATATCGTTCGTCTGACCAGTGACAAATGTCAGGCACATGCCGGTATGATATTTACAGACGTTGTATCAGGTCTGGAGCGTATCGCAGATCATTCAACGAATATTGCCTTTTCGATTCTGAAAGATGATCCGGAGGCGGATAAGAATCAGGAACATATAGAGGAAGTACTCGGATAGAAACAATGATTGACAGATACAAACCCTTAATTTATAATTATAAATTAGGGGTTTTTTCTTTGCTAAGCGTTATGCGGATAAGAAAAAACATTGCCGGTATATCTTTTTGGCTGCCGGTCATACAATTTGTGGATGCACACAGGGATGTGCAGAATGGAGGATAAAGATGCAAAAGTATGGAGTGAATGAGCTTCGAAGAATGTATTTGGAATTTTTTGAAAGCAAGGATCATTTGGCGATGAAGAGTTTTTCGCTGGTTCCACACAATGATAACAGCCTTTTGCTGATCAATGCGGGTATGGCACCATTGAAGCCGTATTTCACGGGACAGGAGATTCCGCCAAAGCGCAGAGTGACAACATGTCAAAAGTGCGTCCGTACAGGAGATATTGAAAATGTCGGCAAGACAGCACGTCATCTGACATTTTTTGAAATGCTTGGTAACTTCTCGTTTGGAGATTATTTCAAGCATGAGGCTATTGCGTGGTCATGGGAATTTCTGACAAAGGTTATCGGAATGGAGCCGGACAGATTATATCCATCTATTTATGGCGAGGATGAAGAGGCATATGATATCTGGACCAAAGAGATCGGTGTGCCGGGAGAGAAGATCACCAGATTTTATCGTGATGAAAATGGGGAATGTGATAATTTCTGGGAGCATGGTGCAGGTCCTTGCGGCCCATGTTCTGAGATATATTATGACAGAGGTGAAAAGTACGGCTGTGGTAAACCGGATTGTAAGGTTGGCTGTGACTGCGATCGTTTCATGGAGGTATGGAACAATGTATTTACACAGTTCAATGGAGACGGCCATGGTGGTTATGAGGAGCTTGAAAATAAAAATATCGATACGGGAATGGGACTGGAGCGTCTGGCCGTGGTCGTACAGGATGTAGATTCTGTATTTGATATTGATACAATGAAAGCAATCCGTGACCGCATTTGTGATATGGCTCATACGAGATATCAGGAAGATGATGAAAAAGATGTTTCTATTCGGTTGATCACAGATCATATCCGTTCATCGACATTCCTGATTTCTGATGGTGTAATGCCAAGTAATGAGGGACGCGGCTATGTTCTTCGCCGCCTGATCCGCCGTGCTGCCCGTCATGGCAGAAAGCTTGACATAGATGGGGCATTTTTGGCAGAATTGTCCAAGACGGTTATCAGTGAATCAAAGGATGGCTATCCGGAGCTGGAAGAAAAGAAAGAATTTATCTTAAATGTATTAAATAAAGAAGAAGAACAGTTTAATAAGACGATCGATCAGGGACTTGCTATCTTAAATGAAATGCAGGAGACAATGTCTGCAGAGGGAAGGAAAGAGCTTTCCGGTGCTGATGCATTTAAGCTTTATGATACTTATGGATTCCCTCTGGATATTACGACGGAGATTTTGGAGGAGAAAGGCTGTACCGTGGACGAGGAAGGATTTAAGAAGTTCATGGAGGAGCAGAAGGACAAGGCACGTAAGGCAAGAAAAGAGACAAACTATATGGGGGCAGAGGAGACGGTTTATCAGCAGATCGATCCGGCTATCACTTCCAAGTTTGTAGGATATCATAATCTGGAGCATGATTCCAAGATCACAGTGCTTACCACCGAGACAGAGATCGTGGATGCCCTCACAGATGGACAGACCGGTACGGTTATCGTGGAGGAGACTCCGTTCTATGCAACCATGGGTGGTCAGAAGGCAGATGTCGGAACGATCCTTGTTGGAGACAGCGAGTTTGTTGTAGAGGATACCGTTCATTTACAGGGCGGCAAGATCGGTCATATCGGTAAGGTCACAAAGGGTATGATCACAAAGGGCGATACAGCTACATTAAAGGTATGTTCAAAGAACCGTCTGGATACCGGCAAGAATCATAGTGCAACACATCTTTTGCAGAAAGCACTTCGTCAGGTGCTTGGTAACCATGTAGAGCAGAAGGGGTCTTATGTGGATGCAGAGAGACTTCGTTTTGACTTCTCTCACTTCTCCGCAATGACACCGGAGGAGATTGCAAAGGTTGAGGAAATCGTAAATGATCAGATTTCGGCAAGTCTTGATGTGGTGACCGAGGAGATGACTCTGGAGGAAGCAAAGAAGACAGGAGCCATGGCACTCTTTGGTGAAAAATATAGTGATAAGGTACGTGTTGTCAAGATGGGAGACTTTAGCACCGAGCTTTGTGGTGGTACTCATGTGGCCAACACCAGTGTGATCGCATCCTTTAAGATTATTTCTGAGAGCGGTGTTGCTGCAGGTGTCCGTCGTATTGAGGCACTGACATCGACAGGACTTATGAAGTATTATGACAATATTGAGAAGGAGCTGAATGCAGCAGCAAAGGCAGCCAAGGCTGAGCCGGAGAAGCTGAAAAAGAAGATTCAGTCTATGCAGGAGGAGATCAAGACACTGCAGTCAGAGAACGAGAAGCTTAAAACGAAGCTTGCCAACGAGGCAGCCGGGGATGTAGACAGCCAGATTCAGGAGATCGCAGGCGTAAAGGTACTGGCCATGAGCGTACCGGAGGTTGATATGAATGGTCTTCGTACTCTGGGGGATCAGATGAAGGAAAAGATCGGTGAGGGTGTCGTTGTTCTGGCTTCTGCCGTAGGTGGAAAGGTATCTCTGCTGGCAATGGCTACTGATGATGCCATGAAGCACGGAGCACACGCCGGCAATTTGATTAAAGCCATTGCTTCCGAAGTCGGAGGGGGTGGCGGCGGACGTCCGAACATGGCACAGGCAGGTGGTAAGAATCCGGCCGGCATTGACAATGCTATTACCAAGGTGAAAGAGGTTCTGGAGGGCCAGTTGAAATAGAGATAAACACGATATTTTCCATTGGATCAATAAAATAATGCAATAACCGGGAAAACTATGGAAATATTTCAAAAAATAGTTGACGAAATGGAAAAATGTGTTATAATCTATCTTGTGCGTTGATGGGAGAGATCCTGTCGTTAAAAATACCCATACAGTTGTGTATTGGATCAAAAAGCAGCTGAAGGCACAGCAGCCGCGCAAATTTACAACTGGAGGGAGGTTAGGTGTGAGACTATGTCAAATGTAATCGTAAAAGAGAATGAGACATTGGATAACGCTTTACGCCGTTTCAAGAGAAACTGCGCAAAGGCAGGTATTCAGCAGGAGATTCGTAAGAGAGAGCATTATGAGAAGCCTAGTGTTCGTCGTAAGAAGAAGTCTGAGGCAGCTCGTAAGCGTAAATATTAATTAATTTACGAAACCACAATGAAAAAGAGTTAAACCTTATCAGGGAAGTGGATCGCCGGATGGCAGCCGCTTCCCTGTTTTGGTATGTAAAAATAAGAGTACGTGTTATGGAAAAGTGAAAAAACGGAAAGGATTCAAGAAAACGCATGTGGTAAGATGATAGTGAAACAAAATAAAAAGGAGGAAGAAAAGTATTTTCGGTATCGAAAAAGATCAAATCATGTTCTTCATCGAACCGCTGGGTAGCAACCGTACAGAAAAGAGGAAAACGCTCGGTGACGGTAAAGGCAAAACATTCAGGAACAGCTAAAATTACAGTTCGTTATAGTAAAGGAAAACAGAGTTTTAAAGTAAGAGTAAAAAAACATAGATCCTATAACTATAATTCTCCGACAAAGAATGATAATGATAATGTGATATCACCGGTGAATACCCCGACGCCAACAGTATCACCGTCTTTGGAGAGCAATATTCGGGCAAGTGTTGAAAAGTTGAAAAGTGGTATGGTATTGTTTAAAGTCAAGAATAATAACAGTCGTTTTTTGTATAAAATAAGTGTAACGTATGCCTTATATAATAGTGCAGGAACATATATTACGGACTGGGATGTAAATGCATATTATGTTACGGGAGGAAGGACATTTTACGCAGCTGTATCACCATTTTCTTCATCGGAACTGCAGAGAATGGATCCTGCCAAAACAAAAGTTACTAAGATAGAAGTGGAGCAAAATAAGAATTGTATGTCCATGGCCGGTCAGCTTAAAGGTAGTATCAAGACGATTCAGGAGGAGGGCGAAAAGAAGTTAGAAATTACATTATCAAATACGGTACAGAAAGATGCATATTATTGGATTTGTGTATTATTTAAGGACAGCAGCGGCAATATCATAGATGCACAGAGTCTTTATTCCTTGGAAAGCGTGCCGGCTTTGGAGACAGATATATATACATGGGATATAGCAGAGAATGCATTTACCGGGGAGCATATATCTTGGGCTAAGGTGGAGTTGTATGTGTATTCCGGGGATGTATAAATTTATTGACAATTTACAGCCTGGTTGGCAGATAATATGGTATGTGATTGACAAAAGGTCTGAATCATTAGAACGGATGATTCAGACCTTTTTGTTGTTTGTTTATAATGGAGTCGTTTTGTGATATATTTTCAGGAGTTACTCTGCTGTTGTTTCCTTCGTTTTCTCAAATGCTTCCATATTCTGCGGCAGGATCAGATTCAGGATCACAGCTACCAGAAATACCACAGCCACACAATTTTCAGCAAAGACCGTTTCGATGATCTTAGGGAACACGGAGAAGAGTTCCGGTACCTGGGTAAAGCCTATGCCAATACTGAGGGAGAGGGCAACGATCGTGATATTTCTCTGGGAATAACCGCATTTTCCGATCATCTGCAGTCCGCTGACGACGATCGTTCCAAACATCATAATGGTACATCCGCCCAATACAGCGTCCGGCAGAGTCGCAAGCACGGCACCAAAGATCGGGAAGATACCGGCAAGGATCATGATCAGGGCACCGGTAGCGATCGTAAAGCGGTTGACAACCTTCGTCATAGCGACCAGTCCCACATTCTGGCTGAAGGATGTGATCGGCATACATCCAAACAGGGAGGAAAGGGAACTGATGAAGCCGTCACAGGCGAGAGAACCGGAGATTTCCCTGGTGGTAGCACTGCGGTTTAAGCCGGAGTTGGCAAGTGCCTGGGTATCGCCAATGGTCTCTGTGGCAGAAACCAAGAAAATGAGGGCAACAGAGATAATGGCATTAAGATGAAATTCCATTTTAAATGGCATCAGATGAGGGAATGCAATTATGCTGGTGCCTGCCAGAGAGGAAAAGTCCACCAGTCCCATCGGGATAGCAACAAGATATCCTACAATAAGTCCAAATAGAACAGAAAGCTGTTTGAAATATGATTTGGCAAAGATATTAAAGAGGATACAGCAGAGCAAGGTGATCGTACCAAGGACCCAGTTTTCAACGGAACCAAAATTTTTGCTTCCGCTGCCGCCGCCAAAGGAGGTAGAGCCAACCGAGAGCAGAGAAAATCCGATAGAGGTTACTACGCTGGCAGAAACAATAGGAGCAATGATCTTCATCCAGTATTTGGCAAAAAGTCCGAGACACCCTTCGATCAGTCCGCCGATAAGAACAGCCCCCATGATCGTACCATAACCATAATTCGTCCCAATGTAGCACATGATAGATACAAAGGTAAAGCTGATACCCATTACAATAGGAAGACCGGAGCCAATCTTCCATAATGGAAAGAGCTGGATCAAAGTACCGATACCGGCGATCAGCATGGCACTCTGAATCAGCATGGCAAGCTGTTTGCCGGAGACACCGGAGGCTCCGGCTACAATAATGATCGGTGATATGTTGGCCACAAACATGGCAAGAATATGTTGAAGACCAAATGGGATGGCGTGGGATACAGGTACACGTCCCTCTAATTGATAGATGTTGCTTATGGAATTGTTGCTTTTGTCACTCATGATCGGTAAATCCTTTCCTTTTTCATTTTGTAAAATTTAGTTTAAAACGATAGAAATCGTGGAATAAAATTACGACAGGATAAAATTTTATTACCTATTATAAAAAATCCCTAATGTCTATATGAATTACTGCTCACGGAATGTGATCTTTCCGGTTGAGGCATCCATGGCATCTACGATTGCCAGAGATTCTAACTGAAAACCAAGATTGCGGATCAGGCGGCCGCCGACCTGAAAGCCTTTCTCTACAGCGATACCGATGCCTTCTACGGTTGCACCGGCTTCGGAGATAATGGAGATCAGTCCCTGAAGGGCACAGCCGTTGGCAAGGAAATCATCAATGATCAGTACATGGTCTTCGGGATTTAAGAATTTTTTTGAGACGATAACCTGATTTTTACATTTATGGGTAAAGGACTCAACTTCCGCAACATACATATCACCCTCGATATTAATGCTCTTGGATTTTTTGGCAAAGACAACAGGGACATCAAAGTGTCTGGCTGCAACACAGGCAATCCCGATCCCGGAGGCTTCAATGGTGAGGATTTTATTAATAGGTTTATCTGCAAAACGGCGTTTCCATTCAGCCCCCATCTCATCAAAAAGCCGAATATCCATCTGATGATTGAGGAAGCTGTCTACTTTGAGGACATTTCCCTCTTTTACAATGCCGTCTCTGCTAATACGTTCTTCTAAAAAATTCATAATAACTGCCATTCCTTTCCGTAACAATGTAAATTTGTCCGTATAAATATGAATTCATACAGTTTTTTGAGTGTTTAAGTGTGGGAAGTCTTAGTTGTTAAGTTTAGCATGAAATAGGGAAATTCGCAAGAAAAAGCCCATTTCGTTGCAAATTTGCGTAATAACGGGTCCTAAAGACTTATGGTTGTGGTATATTTTTTTAGGTAAACAGGGTTTTATCTCACATGAAAAAACTTTTAGCAGAATAAAATAAACAAAAAACAGGAAAATCTATATTTATAAAAGAAATTATTGATAAAACTTAAAAAAGTGTTGCATTTATTGAGAATATATATTATACTAATTCTAGTTTGAAGAACAAAGGGGTTCGACAAGTTTTACTTGTTGACCCCTTTTTTGCTTTTACAAGCTGTGATATCAATAATGGAATGGAGGAACATGGAATGGTTAATCAGGAAGCGATGAATGAGAGTGCAGTACAGGCTTCAAAATGTATTGATCATGAGACAAAAGGTTTATATGATCCGCATTTTGAGCATGACAACTGTGGTATTGGTGCCATTGTAAACATTAAGGGAAATAAAACCCATGACACAGTATCCGGGGCACTGGAGATTGTAGAAAAACTGGAACATCGTGCCGGTAAGGATGCAGAAGGCAAGACCGGTGATGGAGTAGGTATCATGCTTCAGATTTCGCACCGGTTTTTTAAGAAAGCGACAGAACCCCTCGGCATTGAACTTGGAGGAGAACGTGATTATGGTGTGGGCATGTTCTTCTTTCCACAGGATGAGCTGAAACGCAATCAGGCGAAGCGTATGTTTGAGGTTATTACAGAAAAGGAAGGCATGAAATTTCTTGGATGGAGAGAGGTGCCTATTAAACCGGAAATTCTTGGGCATAAGGCATTGGAATGTATGCCTTGTATCATGCAGGGATTTGTAAAGAGACCGGATGATGTGGCAAAGGGGCTTGATTTTGACCGCAAGCTTTATGTGGCGCGCCGTGTGTTTGAGCAGCAGAGCAGCGAGGATACGTATGTTGTATCCTGCTCCAGCCGTACCATTGTATATAAAGGAATGTTTCTTGTAGGGCAGCTTCGATCCTTCTTTATGGATCTGCAGGATGAGGATTATGTATCTGCGATCGCAATCGTACATTCCAGATTTAGTACGAATACAAATCCAAGCTGGATGCGTGCTCATCCAAACCGCTTTATCGTACACAACGGTGAGATCAATACGATCGTTGGTAATGCAGATAAGATGCTTGCCCGCGAGGAAACGATGGAGACTCCGTATCTGTCCAGTGATTTTCATAAGATCCTGCCGGTTGTTGATCCGAATGGTTCTGATTCGGCACGTCTTGATAATACCCTGGAATTTTTGGTAATGAGTGGTATGGAATTGCCGCTCGCTGTTATGATCACGATCCCGGAGCCATGGGAGAATGATATGAGTATCAGCCAGAAAAAAAGAGATTTTTATCAGTATTATGCAACCATGATGGAGCCATGGGATGGACCCGCTTCCATCCTGTTTTCGGATGGAGATTATATGGGAGCCGTACTGGATCGTAATGGCCTGAGACCATCCCGTTATTATATTACAACAGATGATCAGCTGATCCTGTCTTCGGAGGTTGGTGTATTTGAGCTGCCACCGGAAAAGATTGTAAAGAAGGACCGTTTAAGACCGGGGCGTATGCTTTTGGTAGATACCGTGAAGGGAGAATTGATCGATGATGCCGATCTGAAAGAGAAATATGCTTCCCGTCAGCCGTATGGTGAATGGCTTAACAGCAATCTTGTCACATTGGCAGAGCTTCATATCCCAAATCATAAAGTGCCAGAGTATACCGACGAGGAAAGAGCGAGAATGCAGAAGGCATTTGGTTATACTTTCGAAGAATATAAGACATCCATTCTGCCAATGGCACAGAACGGAAGTGAGCCAATCGCATCCATGGGTACCGATACACCGCTTCCGATGCTTTCCCGCAAGGTACAGCCTCTGTTTAACTATTTTAAGCAGATGTTTGCACAGGTAACAAACCCTCCGATCGATGCGATCCGTGAGGAGATCGTAACCTCCACCAGCGTTTATATAGGAGAGGATGGAAACCTTCTGGAGGAAAAGGGAGAGAATTGCAAGGTATTGAAGATCCATAACCCGATCCTCAATGATACAGATCTTTTGAAGATCAAAAATATGGACAAGGATGGTTTCAAGTGTGAAGTTCTTCCAATTACTTATTATAAGAACACTTCCCTGAAGAAAGCACTGGATCATCTTTGCCTGGAGGCAGACCGTGCTCATAAGGAAGGCTGCAATATTTTGATCTTAAGTGACCGTGATGTAGATGAGTTCCATATGCCGATCCCTTCTCTGCTGGCCGTTTCTACTCTGCAGCAGCATCTGGTTACAACCAAGAGAAGAACAAGTATGTCTGTGATCCTGGAGACAGCAGAGCCAAGAGAGGTACATCATTTTGCAACACTTCTCGGTTATGGTGCCAGTGCAGTCAATCCATATCTTGCCCATGAGACGATACATGAGCTTATTAATAACGGAATGTTAGATAAGGACTATTATGCGGCTGTCAGTGATTACGATAATGCAGTGCTGCATGGCATTGTAAAGATTGCTTCCAAAATGGGAATTTCTACGATCCAGTCATATCAGGGTTCAAAAATCTTTGAAGCTATCGGCATTTCCAAGGAAGTGATCGAGACATATTTCCCGGATACGGTAAGCCGGGTGGGCGGTGTGACGCTGGAGGATATTGAGAAGCAGATCGATGAGCAGCATAGTCGTGCTTTTGATCCTCTGGATCTGACAGTTGATCTGAATCTGGAAAACAGGGGTCAGCATAAGGAAAGAGGTCATCAGGAGGAACATTTGTACAATCCTGAAACGATTCATCTGCTTCAGCAGGCAACCTGGACCGGAAATTATGAATTATTTAAGCAGTATTCAAAATGCATAGACGAGAAAGAAAAACAGGTTACATTAAGAAGTCTTCTTGATTTTAAATATCCAAAGAAAGGGATCAGCCTCGATCAGGTCGAGAGTGTGGATGAGATCGTACAGAGATTTAAGACAGGTGCTATGTCTTATGGTTCTATTTCTCAGGAAGCACATGAAACACTCGCGATCGCAATGAATCATCTTCACGGCAAATCAAACAGTGGTGAGGGTGGTGAGAGTCTGGAGAGATTGGAGACAGCAGGATCTGATGTAGATAGATGCTCTGCAATCAAGCAGGTGGCTTCCGGACGTTTCGGTGTTACTTCCCGTTATCTTGTCAGTGCCAAGGAGATTCAGATCAAAATGGCACAGGGAGCAAAGCCGGGAGAGGGTGGTCATCTTCCGGGAGGAAAAGTATATCCTTGGGTAGCAAAGACACGTCATTCTACTCCGGGAGTAAGTCTCATCTCACCACCACCGCATCATGATATTTATTCTATCGAGGATCTGGCACAGCTGATCTATGATCTGAAAAACAGCAACAAAGATGCGAGAATTTCCGTAAAGCTTGTATCAGAAGCCGGAGTGGGAACTGTTGCAGCAGGTGTGGCAAAAGCCGGTGCAGCGGTTATCCTGATATCCGGATATGACGGTGGTACCGGTGCTGCACCTAAGAGTTCTATATATAATGCAGGTCTTCCTTGGGAGCTTGGTCTTGCAGAGACCCATCAGACATTGATCATGAATGGTCTTCGTTCCCGTGTCCGCATTGAAACGGACGGTAAACTGATGACAGGCCGTGATGTAGCGATTGCTGCGATGCTTGGTGCAGAGGAATTTGGTTTTGCAACGGCTCCGTTGATCACAATGGGATGTGTGATGATGCGTGTCTGCAATCTGGATACATGTCCGGTTGGTGTGGCAACACAGAATCCGGAACTGCGTAAAAGATTCCGTGGTAAGCCGGAGTATGTGGAGAATTTCATGAGATTTATTGCCAGTGAGCTCCGTGAATATATGGCTGCTTTGGGTGTCCGCAAGCTGGATGATCTTATTGGACGTGTAGATCTGCTTCAGAGAAAAGAGCTGACAGGAGAGGCGGCAGAATATGCAAAGCGCGTAGATCTGTCCAAGATACTGGATCCGACCTTTGCCGGAATGCGCAAGGATAATAAATTTAATCCAAAGGATAAATATGATTTTGAGCTGGAAAAGACCATTGATGAGAAGGTATTTCTTCCGAAACTCAAAAAAGCTCTGGAAACAGGAGAAAAAGCAAGGATTGAAGTGAAGATCGATAATATCAACCGTTCTCTGGGAACTATCCTTGGTTCGGAAGTGACGAAGAAATTCAGTGATAAATTAGCAGAGGATACTATTACCGTGAAGTGTGACGGAAGTGGCGGACAGAGCTTTGGAGCATTTATTCCGAAGGGATTGACGCTGGAAATCGAGGGAGATTCCAATGATTATCTTGGAAAGGGACTTTCCGGTGGAAAGATTGTCGTATATCCGCCAAAGAAAAGCCGTTTTAAGGCGGAGGAGAATATCATCGTTGGTAATGTTGCTCTCTATGGTGCAACAAGCGGTAAAGCATTTATCAACGGTATTGCGGGAGAGCGTTTCTGCGTCAGAAATTCAGGAGCTTATGCAGTGGTAGAGGGTGTTGGTGACCATGGCTGTGAATATATGACAGGTGGACGTGTGGTTGTCCTTGGTCCGACAGGAAAGAACTTTGCTGCAGGTATGAGCGGCGGTGTTGCCTATGTACTTGATGAAGATAGTAATCTTTATTTGAAATTAAACAAAGAATTGGTATCTTCAGAACCGATCACTGATAAATATGATGTATTGGAGCTGAAAGAGATGATCGAGGAGCATGTAGAGGCTACAGGCTCGGAGAAAGGCAGGATGATCCTTGACGACTTTAGTGAATATCTTCCAAAATTCAAGAAGATTATTTCTTATGACTATGCTCATATGCTGCAGCTGATCGCTCAAATGGAAGAGCATGGTCTCAGTTATGAACAGGCACAGATTGAGGCATTTTACGAGCATAAAAATAAATAAGCTTTTGTTTGGAAAGGAGAATCGACATGGGTAAACCAACGGGATTTTTAGAATATGAGCGAAAAAATAATCAGGCGGTAGAGCCGTTAGAACGAATTAAGAACTTTAATGAATTTCATACGCCAATGCGTGAGAAAGATCGAAGAGAGCAGGCAGCGAGATGTATGAACTGCGGTGTTCCGTTTTGTCAGTCGGGCATGATGATCGCCGGTATGGCTTCCGGCTGCCCTCTTAACAATCTGGTACCGGAATGGAATGATCTTTTATATCACGGGAATTATAAAAAGGCATTGCAGATGCTGCGTCAGACAAATAATTTTCCGGAGTTTACTTCCAGAGTCTGTCCTGCACTTTGTGAGGCAGCCTGCACCTGTGGTTTAAATGACACACCGGTTACCTGTAAAGCGAATGAGAATGCGATCATTGAATATGGCTATGCGAATGATCTTATGGGGGCGCAGCCGCCAAAGACGCGTACAGGAAAGAAGGTTGCTATTGTGGGATCCGGTCCTTCCGGACTGGCAGCGGCAGATCAGCTGAACCGTCGAGGGCATTCGGTTACCGTTTATGAGAGAAATGATCATATCGGTGGACTTTTGATGTATGGTATTCCTAATATGAAGCTGGAAAAATGGGTGATCGACCGAAAGCAGAAAGTGATGGAAGAAGAAGGCGTAAAATTTGTAGTCAACACAGATATCGGCAAGGATGTAAAGGCAGCAGATCTGTTGAAAGAATATGACAGCGTGATCCTTGCATGCGGAGCATCCAATCCGCGTGATATCAAGGCAAAGGGAAGAGAAGCGGAAGGAATTTATTTTGCAGTAGATTTTCTCACACGTTCCACAAAGCATGTCCTCACGGGAAAGAAAGAGGGCTGGGTGGATACAAAGGGAAAGCATGTCATTGTCATTGGTGGCGGTGATACCGGAAATGACTGTGTGGGAACAGCAGTGCGTCAGGGAGCAAAATCAGTGACTCAGCTCGAGATGATGCCAAAGCTCCCGGATGAGCGGGCAGCATCCAATCCATGGCCGGAGTGGCCGAGAGTCTGCAAGACGGATTATGGTCAGGAGGAGGCGATTGCTGTCTTTGGACACGATCCACGCATCTATCAGACCACGGTTAAGGAATTTATCGCCGACAAGAATGGCAGGCTTAAAAAAGTGAAGCTTGTAAAGCTGGAGGCCAAGAAAGATCCGAAGACAGGCCGTATGAATATGACAGAGGTGGCCGGAAGTGAGTTTGAGATGCCGGCAGACGTCGTGTTGATCGCAGCAGGTTTTCTGGGAGCACAGGATTATGTGGCAAAGGCATTTGGTGTGAAGCTTAATGCCCGTACCAATGTGGAGACAGCTCCGGGAGAGTTTAAAACGAATGTTGATAAAGTATTCACGGCAGGTGATATGCATCGTGGTCAGTCGTTAGTCGTATGGGGAATCAATGAGGGACGCCATGTGGCTAAAGAGGTGGATCAGTTCCTGATGGGATATACGAATCTGGATTAAAACAGTTTCCGGAAATATATCCGGAAATATAGGGGAGTGCAAAGTGTACGGTAGATGGTACACTTTGCACTTTGCTGTTTTATAGTACAGCGTATGAAAGGCAGATTGGATCATATGAAAATATACCGGGCGGATATAAGCAATGTGCAGGAGTTGTATCACTTGCACAAAAAGCTGGATTAATATCCGATTATGTGAGAAAATGGGATATGAAAGTGTGAAAGAACAAAAAGGGGAAGAAGGTCTTTCTTTTGTATATATGAGAAAGCAGCCACCTCTGTCATAAATATACCATGGAGGATATACATATGAAATTATTGATTCAGAGAGTGAGAGAAGCATCTGTTGCCGTTGATGGACAGATCACAGGAAGTGTTGGTCTCGGCTTTCTTGTGTTTGTGGGTGTAGCTGAGGAGGACACCACAGAAATTGCTGACAAGATGATCAATAAGATGGTGAAGCTTCGGATCTTTGAGGATGAAAATGGGAAAACGAATAAGTCGATCACCGACGTGGGTGGAAACTTTCTCGTAGTATCCCAGTTTACCCTGTATGCAGACTGCCGTAAAGGAAACAGACCATCCTTTGTAAAAGCGGGCAATCCACAACTGGCAGAGAAGCTGTATGAATATGTATTAAAGAGTCTGCGGGACAAAGGCTTTGAAGTGGGAGCCGGAGTGTTTGGGGCGGATATGAAGGTATC
The DNA here is from genome assembly GCA_022774505.1 of Lachnospiraceae bacterium. Lineage (GTDB taxonomy): Bacteria > Bacillota > Clostridia > Lachnospirales > Lachnospiraceae > Jutongia. The sequence goes on along the minus strand of JALFLW010000101.1, from coordinate 2,898 downwards.
CCTGTTAAATGATGGTCCTTTTACTGTTATGTTGGATTCGGAGGAAATTTGCCATTCGTGAATGGGATAGATGGTCGGAAAAATCATATATGCTGGTATTCCTTTGGGGTAATATGCTCATGTTTTTTAAATACTTTGCTGAAGTAAAAAGCGTTACAAAATCCAAGGGAATCAGCGATTTCTGATATCGTAAATTGTTGGCTTTTCAATAGCTTTTTTCCTTGTTCAATCCGGTATTTTTCTAAAAAAGCAAAGATGGTAGTTCCGGTATATTGTTTAAATCTGCGATTCATATAGTCAAAATTATGATGAAAGTGTTGTTCTAATAATGTGCTGGTAATTTTATTGGAATAATTTATCTTTAAAAAATCTAATATCAGGAGTGGTAATGATGCTTTGCTGGATTCTGTATATAAGATACGGGTGAATTCAGTTTGTGCCATCAATATTAACAGTAAAAGTAACAGGGCATTATTTTTGCTTTGCTGATAAATAAAATCTTTTGTGGAGTTTTTTAGAAGCAGATGTGTCTGCTCTAAAATTTCATTAAAAGAGGTTTGGGAGGGATGAAAATATTTTGGCAACAGGAAAGGTTCAGAAGACTCGGAGTGGATGGAAGAAATTTGATGACGTTTTGTCTTATGTTGGATATACTGTTCTTTGGACATAGAAATATCGTGTAAACCGTTCCAAAAAAAATGAATATAATAATAATCAATACGTTCATTGACCGGATGACCAAAATGATGTTTTCCGGGAGAAAATATCATGATATCTCCCGCGGTTAGCGTATATTGTTTCTCGACTTCTGTGATCTTCATTCTGCCATCCGTAATAATGTATAGAATCCAGTCTTCAGACGATCTTTGAAAGTGTTTGTTCGGGGCTGGAACGTGAACTTCTCCAGCTAGGGAAAAAGTGGGGGTGTTAGTTAAAGAACCGATAATATAATTTTCTGATTTCATAAAATGATTCCTTTCAAAAAAAGTCGTTATAATATATGTTGAAGTCGCTAAATCATATAGTAATATATTGATTAATATGCTATTCTCCTTTTATAGAGCTGTCAAGCATAAAATGCGATTTATTAGGAGGAATCAAAATGGGTGAAAAGAAATATCTAAGAAAATCATTATTGGTTTGTTTCATCGCCGGAATGTTTGTTTTAGGCGTTGCGAATCATGGAGTGGAGGCAAAGAGAAAACCGGTTTTAAGCTGTAAAAAGTTTGTTCTCAAAGTAGGACAAAAGAAAAAAATGTGGATGAAAAACACTTCTCAGAAAGTTAAGTGGAGTTCCAGGAACAAGAGGATTGCCTCGGTTAATAAAAGAGGAATCGTTACTGGAAAAAAAGTGGGAAAAACACAGATTATTGCCAGGGTTCGAAAGAAAAAATATATTTGTAGCGTTCAGGTTAAGGAAAACAAGAAGATGGTAGCGATAACGGCAACGCCGGTGGTTGAGAATCCGAAGCAGACAGTTATTCCTGCAATTTCGGAAAAGACAGAGGCACCTATGGTAACACTGGCACCTGTAGAGTCTGTAGAGACAGAAGTACCTATAACAACACAAGCCCCGTCATCAACACCAGCCGTTGTTGGATCAGATGAACCGACAGCTGCACCTAAGGTTTCTTTGACTCCGGAACAAAAAGAGTGGGAGGAGCAAAAAAATAATGGAAGTAAAGAAGCGTTTGAAAAGTATTTTAATCCGGATATGAAAAAATATACGAAAAAACAGGAAGGTGTGACATTAGGAAAGATAGAAAGCATCAGTTATCATTCGGAGATCGTGGGAGCTGATAGGGAGGCTTATGTATACCTTCCACCAGAATATGATGCGTCCAAACAATATCCGGTTTTATATATGATTCATGGAATTGGATGTGACAGAAGTCAGTGGAAATATTTATCAATTAATAATATACTTAGTAATATGATATTTTCAGGTGAGCTGAAACCTTTAATAGCAATTCTTCCGAGTGTAGTTCCAAAGGATGGGCTAACGGAGGGAAATTCGTTGTCGCAGGAAAATATTGAGGCATATAATCTGTTTGAAAAGGAATTTTTGACAGATTTGGAACCATATGTCAGAAAAAATTATGGAATTTCTGAAAAACGTGAAGATACAGGAGTGTGTGGACTATCTATGGGTGGAATGGAGGCATTGCGTCTCGGATTTGGAATTAAAGATCATTTTAATTATATTGGCTCTTTTTCGGCGGCACCAAGTCTTGATATGGATATATTGAATCTTGATGGATGTAGTTATCAGCCGGAGACAGTTCTTTTATGTAGTGGGGATAAAGATACCACGATTGGAAATAATCCTTTAAATTATCACCAAAGACTTATGGATAATCAAGTAGATCATATGTGGTATTATTATCCGGGAGGCACTCATGAGGACAAAGTGTGGAAGAACGGTTTGGTTAATTTTCTTTCGAGGAGTTTCAAATAGAGATATAAATATGATAATAAGAGAATCCATCATAGAAATAGGGTGGATTCTTTCATTTTAGTGTATAGGAAAATGCTCGTAACATAGTGGGAAGCCAACGAGAATTGCGAAGCAATTCTTGGAGGGCAAAACGCTGGTTTTGCCCTTTTTTAGTGTATAGGAAAATGCTCGTAACATAGTGGGAAGCCAACGAGAATTGCGAAGCAATTCTTGGAGGGCAAAACGCTGGTTTTGCCCTTTTTTAGTGTATAGGAAAATGCTCGTAATGTAGAGGAAATCCAACGAGAATTGCGGAGCAATTCTTGGAGGGAAAAACGCTGGTTTTGCCCTTTTTTAGTGTATAGGAAAATGCTCGTAATGTAGAGGGAATCCAACGAGAATTGCGAAGCAATTCTTGGAGGGCAAAACGCTGGTTTTGCCCTTTTTTATGAAAAAAGGAT
>JALFLW010000122.1 GCA_022774505.1 Lachnospiraceae bacterium | reverse complement strand
GTCGTGTGGCAGAGTTTTACAAGAAACAAGGATATATGGAGCTGAATGATATTCATATGGACGAAGATTGTCCACATACTTGGATGCGGAAGGAGGTGTAATTATTGTCAGAGACGGCAAATTGTGCCTTGCATTGTTCTGAAACATGTGTTAATATAGTTATAGGCCGTAGGGAGGCATGGGTAATGCCTTAATCCAAATATCCCATTAGCGGGATTAAGAATGGTATATCCATTCTTTTTTTTTACCTAAAGGAGAGATGAAATGGCACAAAAGGAATTACCGATTACGCTTGAAGAACAGATAGACATGATGAAAAAGTATGTGTCTTTTAGACAACGAATACGAATGCGTTGTTTTTTACTGCATGCAGGATATTTTAGAGCGAGCAGATATGGGAAATTTTTGCTTTCTAATGTTGAGAATGTGGGTTATAAATCGTCACAGGATGCATTGTTTGCGTTGTATCAGTTTGATGTTGATCTGAGGAGAATACTTATTTATTATTGCAATCGTGTCGAAGTGCGATTTAAGAGTGCAATATCTAATGCCTGTGCGATAAAGGCACAAGATGGGACTTTTTATATGAAAAAGGAGTATTATGCTCCGTCAAGAGGAGAGAGGGATACCAAGAAGAGAAAAACGAATATAAAATATTTTGAAAGCGTTTTCTATGATGATATTGTACGCAAAGAAGAAAAACTGAGAAAAAATGTTGTTAAATATCCAGAACTAAAGGAGTATCGTAAAGGTGGAAACAGGCATACCAATAAACTCCCAATATGGGTAACATTCAGTTATACGGAATTTGGTACTATGTCAATGATGTATAATTATCTTCGCGGTGATTTGAGAAAGGGTGTGCTCACATATCTGTTTCATGAGAAAAGATATTCTAAAGGAGACACGGAACTTGTGGATACATGGCTGGATGGTGTACGAAATTTGAGAAATTATTGTGCACATAATTCCATGGTGGTTGGACTGAAATCCTCCATTGTACTACGACATCAGAAAGATGCAGAAAATCTGTTACCTAAGAACAATGATTTATATTCCAGATTATACGCATTGAAGAAATTGTTGTCAGTTGAAGATGCGAAGTCCATGAAGAAGGATTTGGTGAAACTGATAAAAAAGAGCAGTGTAGATATTTATACATTAAAAATACTTCCGGAACAATGGGAGATACTATACGATGAAATCAGTGAATTTTAACAGTAATGTTTGAATATAATAGTAATGTCCGTAGGGAGGCGTGGGTAAAGCCTTGATCCGAATATCCCATTGGCGGGTAGGCAGTTCGAGAGGGCTGCCTATTTTTTTGCGCAAATTTTCCTATCAGTACCAGTCACTTATCTTCCGGGTTCTCTTTATTAAGTACCTGCATTGATATACTTGAATTGTCCGTAGGGGACAAGTGATATAAGAATAAAATAACAATTAAATGAACAGCCCACCTGATAAGGGCACATCAGAGATGATGGAAGCACCAGAGACGCAGGGGAAAATGTGATAAACGATTACGTTATGTAAGATCTTTGTCGATTTTTCTCTGCGTCTTTTTGTCGGAGAAAGTCGAAAGGAATATGTATAGGACAAAAAGTGTCATATATTGACAGTAAAGGTAATTTCTGGTAATATATAGAATATCAATTGAATATGGAGATGCGAATTTATGAATTAATTATTGTAGTATCGCTTTATTTTTATATTTTATAAATTGCCAGATATGTTTTAGAATAATGATGATATTTTAATAGGCAAAGATTTTTACATACATAGTTACATAGCGAATTGTTGAATGAAATGTGGATGAACGCATGGAGTACTCTCTTTTGCAGAGAGGGCTGGTAACTAATGGTTGTAGAGGTCTTTTTTTATTGCCTCCGCAACAGATTCAGAAACTGAGAGGAGGTGATAATCGTGGAACATATGAATGACTATAATGAGAAAATGGTTGGAAAACGTATAAAAGAAACAGCTAAGAGCAGGGGATATACAGCGGAAGAACTTGCGGAAATTACGGGAAATGGAATATATACCATAAACCGTATATATCAGGGCGTTAGTATTAGACCGGAATATATTTGTCAGCTCAGTCACGTGTTAGGTGTATCCACAGATTATCTCCTTTTGGGAAAGAAGGATCGAATGGAGGTAAAACCAAGCAGGGAAGAAATTTTGCAATTTCTTGGCGGGTTAGACGATACAAAATTGATAAAATTGGCAGGTGCAGCAAAGATTCTTTATGACATTGCGTAGGTACATATTATTTGGATGTAAATTCTAATAATATGTACCTTTTTTCTTTTCTTAACTATACAAAAACTGTGTAGTTATTTCGCTCATTCTCTACAGAAACTGTTCTTCATTTTTTCCTAGGGTTATTTTACGATAAATACAGGTCGAGAGACCGGATGACATGCGCATACATCGTAACTAAAAATATATGATGGCGGCTACATCAGGCTGCAGAAGAAGGAGTGTGTTTAAAATGAGCGATATAGAAACAACGGATGTTGATATGTTTACGATAGGAAATAATCTTCGGGAGCTTCGAGAACAGAAAAGAGTAACACAGATGCAGGTAGTTGATGTGTTGGGGGTTAGTTATACCCATTATGCAAAGATCGAAGAAGGTATGAGAGGTATGAGCCTGAAAATGCTGATAAAGTTGATCAGATATTTTGAAACAGATGCCAACACGATACTTGGAAGTGCGGCAATGGGGGTAGCGTGATGGAAGCGAGAAGAGCAAGGAGAAGAGAAAAGAAGAAACAAAGAATGGCAAGACAGGAGAATATCCCTTGCATTGTGTTTCTGGCAACGGACGAAGAATCGTTTGAACTGGCAGAAAAGAAAGAGGATCGGCAGTTGCGATACATCAATCAATATGCAGATGCACATGGGTTAATTCCTATGAAGATCGTGCGTAAGAGCTGTTTTGCCCCGTATGTTGTAAATCAAATGTATAGCCGGTGCATTGATTGGATGCGGCAGGGAAAGGCAGAGGCTATATTGGTTGCAAATATGGAGTATCTTGCTTTGGATGAAGAGGATGCCTATCGCAAGGTTGGACAAGTAAGAAAAGCGGGTTTTCGAATATTTTCTGTGGATGATGGAGAGTTGAAAATGAATATCCAATTCCGGGCGGAGAAAGAGAGGAAGATAGGATGAAACAGAATAATATAAAGAATATATATCGTGGAGATATTATTTGGGTGGATTTGGGAGAATTTCCCGGCAGTCATAGACAATCTGGAAAAAGACCATGTCTGGTTGTCAGTACAGATAAAGGAAATGGTCCGGTATATACAGTAATGCCGGGAACCAGCAAGCAGGAAAAGAAAGCATTTCCGGTACATGTGACAGTATTTCAGAAGGATGTCTTTGGAAGGCTTGGAAAAACAACGGTTTTCATGGCAGAGCAGCTTGTAACAATTGATGACCGGCAGATTTTAATGAAAGCAGGGCATATTCCAGAGCAATCAGATATCATGCAAAAAATCAACGACCTTTTAAAACGTCAGTTGGGTTTGGGAGAGTGATGAGATTGGAATCAGATAATAAGAACATTCCAATATGGGAAAAAGCGATGCTGGCACAGATCGTAATATAAGATTTTACATTTCCCCCCTTTTATGCTATGATTAAATTTGAGTTTTGTGGCTTATTTATTAAGAAATCGACCAGATTGCGGATGCTTTGAAAGTGGTTTAATTTTTTTGGCTCTCAAAAATTGGTACATGATTGGTACGTTAACCAAAATTTTTGAGGGCAGAAAAATTGCTGTCTCGAAAAATTGGTACATAAATTGGTACATAAACGAGATGCCAAAACCCGCAAACCCCGTAAAATCAAGGTTTACAAGAAAGGAAAGATAGAAAATGAAACTAGGAATTGTTGGTTTACCCAATGTAGGAAAAAGTACATTATTCAATTCATTAACAAAGGCAGGGGCAGCAGAGGCTGCGAATTATCCATTCTGTACAATTGAACCAAATGTTGGAATTGTGCCTGTTCCTGATAAACGATTAGATGTATTGACGGAAATGCATCATTCTGCGAAAGAAGTGCATGCGACGATTGAATTTGTTGATATTGCAGGATTGGTCAAAGGAGCTTCAAAGGGTGAGGGATTGGGAAACCAGTTTTTGGCAAATATCCGTGAAGTGGATGCTATCGTTCATGTGGTCCGTTGCTTTGATGATGCCAATATTGTGCATGTAGATGGTAGTGTTGACCCGGTTCGTGATATTGAGACGATCAATCTGGAGCTTCTGTTTTCAGACATGGAAATTTTGGAGAGACGTTATGCCAAGTTAGTGAAAAGTGTTAAGAATGATAAGACACTTGTGAAAGAAACAGAACTGGTTGAGAAGCTCAAGAAGCATATGGAGGATGGAAATCTTGCTAAGACTTATGAGCCGGAGGATGATGACGAGAAAGAATTATTGGAAAGCTTCAATTTATTGACATATAAGCCGACGATTTATGCTGCAAATGTTTCAGAAGATGATTTGGCAGATAATGCGGCATCCAATGAATATGTGGCGAAGGTACGCGAGTTTGCACAGAAGGAAGGATCTGAAGTTTTTGTGATCTGTGCACAGATTGAGCAGGAAATCGCAGAACTGGAAGATGATGAGAAGAAGGAATTTTTGGAGGATCTGGGACTTTCAGAGTCCGGATTGGACAAGCTTATCTCAGCAAGCTATAATCTGCTTGGACTGATCAGCTATCTGACAACCGGACCGGATGAGAGCCGTGCATGGACGATTGAGAGAGGTACAAAGGCACCTCAGGCTGCAGGAAAGATTCATACGGATTTTGAGAGAGGATTTATCAGGGCAGAGGTTGTAAGCTATGATAATCTTGTAGAGCAGGGAAGCTATAATGCAGCAAAAGAAAAAGGACTTGTCCGTTCAGAGGGAAAAGAATACGTTGTACAGGACGGCGACGTGGTATTATTCCGCTTTAACGTGTAAAACGATTCCGAGCCACATATAAATCAGATTAAGAATCTTCCGCAAGCTTGCTTGCGAAGAAGATTCTTAATCTGATTTACTGAGGGGTCAATCCCCTCAGCCGCAGCGAGAAGCCGCGAAGCGGCGAGAGCTTGCGAAAGCAAGCGGGCTGCGGTATGTGGCGAGGAGAGCCGCCGGGAAAGAAGCAAGCAAGCTTGCGAAGAAGAATCTTAATCTGATTTACTGAGGGGTCAATCCCCTCAGCCGCGGCGAGAGCCTGCGAAAGTAAGCGAGCTGCGGTATGTGGTATAGGCTGGAAAAGGAAAGGAGAAAAAATGACTCCGGATATTCGATTTCCCCATTTGGGGATAGAGATTACCTCTCTGGGTAAAGGAATAACAATTGGAGGCTTCACCATTGCCTTTTATGGTATGATCATTGCCTTTGGCATGGTTATGGGATATTTGATGACAGCATTTCAGGCAAAACGAACAGGACAGGAGCCTGATCTATACTTGGATCTGGCATTGTGGGATATTGTATTTGCTGTGATTGGTGCCAGGATTTATTATGTAATATTTAGTTGGGATTATTATAAAGATAATCTTTTACAGATATTTAATACCCGCGGTGGAGGTCTTGCAATTTATGGTGGTGTGATCGCAGGAGTGATCACAACGATTATTTTTGGAAAGATTCGGAAACAGAATTTCTTTCAGCTTTTGGATACGGCCTGTGTAGGCCTGATCACAGGACAGATTATTGGCCGCTGGGGAAATTTTTGTAACAGAGAAGCATTTGGCGGTTATACCGACAGTCTGCTTGCGATGCAGCTAAAAGAAAGTGATGTGGCACCGGCTAATCTGACCCATACAGTTCTTAAGCATATTGTAGAAATTGACGGGGTCAGATATATTCAGGTGCATCCGACGTTTCTATATGAATCTTTATGGAATGTGGGTGTTTTGATAATACTACTGCTTTTTACAAAGCACCGTCGCTATAATGGACAGATTTTTCTGATCTATTTATTGGGATATGGTCTTGGAAGAGTATGGATCGAAGGTCTTCGTACAGACCAGTTGATCTTTTTTGGAACAGGAGTGGCCGTTTCTCAGGTATTGTCAGGTGTACTGGTCGTCATATCCGCCGGCATTTTAATCTGTCAGTACTGTCGGGGACGGAGGAGTAAGCAGCTTTAAGCAGCTTTTGTATTCCGGAGACAGTACAACGATAAGTTGACAATCGGTGCTTTGAGCGTTTTGCCCTCCAAGAATTGCTTCGCAATTCTCGTTGGCTCCACTCTACGCTACGAGCATTTTCCTATACCCTGAGAAATAAATGGGGCATATTATGAATCTATATGAAACATAATATGCCCCGTTTTTTATTAATTACCAATATAACATGGGAAGTCTTAGCTGATTATCTATCTGTTCAATACCTTAATCTTCATCTTCATTCTGAACTGACAAAAGCTGTCTCTTACGGGCCATTTCATCGCTGTCCAGATATTCGTCGTAGGTAGAAATTTTATCGATCAGACCGCCCGGCGTGATTTCCATGATACGATTTGCAATCGTCTGGATGAACTGATGATCCTGCGAAGTGAAGAGTACAACACCCGGAAATTTGATCAGTCCGTTATTCAATGCGGTGATTGATTCCATATCTAAATGGTTTGTCGGCTCATCCATGATAAGAATATTAGATGCCAATATCATCATTTTAGAGAGCATAACACGGACACGCTCGCCACCGGAGAGCACATTAACCTTTTTAACACCATCTTCACCGGGGAAAAGCATACGTCCAAGGAAACCGCGGACATATGTTGGATCTTTTTCCGGAGAAAATGGCATCAGCCAGTCGACAATTGTATCATCACTTGCAAATAATTCCGTATTATCCTTTGGAAAGTAGGAAAAGCTTGTGGTGACACCCCATTTGTAAGATCCTTCATCCGGTTCCATTTCTCCGGAAAGGATCTGGAAAAGTGTTGTAGCAGCGATTGTATTGCTGCCGACAAATGCCACCTTGTCTTCGCGGCCGATGATAAAAGAAATATCATCCAAAACCTTTACACCGTCAATTGTTTTAGAAAGATGTTCAACGGTAAGAACTTCATTACCGATTTCGCGTTCCGGACGGAAATCGATATATGGATATTTTCGACTGGAAGGTTTCATGTCATCCAGTTCAATTTTTTCCAAGGCACGTTTTCTGGAGGTTGCCTGTTTCGATTTTGAAGCATTTGCACTGAATCGCTGAATAAATTCCTGCAGCTCTTTGATTTTTTCTTCTTTTTTCTTATTCGCTTCCTTCATCTGCTTGATCATTAACTGGCTTGATTCATACCAGAAGTCATAGTTTCCGGCATAGAGCTGGATCTTTGCGTAGTCAATATCTGCGATGTGTGTGCAGACCTTGTTAAGAAAATATCGGTCATGCGATACGACGATGACGGTATTATCAAAATCAATCAGGAAATCCTCGAGCCAGCGGATAGCTTCCAGATCCAAATGGTTTGTCGGCTCATCAAGGAGGAGAATGTCAGGATTGCCAAAAAGAGCCTGTGCCAAAAGGATTTTAACCTTTTCGTTGGCTGGCAGTTCACTCATCATCATGGAGTGAGTTTCTGTTGGGACTCCCAGACCATTCAGGAGTGTTGCAGCATCGGATTCTGCTTCCCAGCCGTTCATATTAGCAAATTCTTCCTCTAATTCAGCGGCACGGATACCGTCTTCATCGCTGAAATCAGGTTTGGCATAGATAGCATCCTTTTCTTTCATGATTTCATAGAGCCGTTCATTTCCCATGATGACAGTATCCAAAACAGAATATGCATCATACTGGAAATGATCCTGCTTCAGAAAAGACAGACGTTGTCCGGGAGTGATGATCACATCACCTTTCGTCGGTTCGATCTCTCCGTTAAGTATCTTTAAAAAAGTAGATTTACCTGCTCCGTTGGCTCCAATGAGACCATAACAGTTTCCTTCGGTAAACTTAATATTAACATCCTCGAAGAGGGCTTTTTTGCCAAGTCTCAGTGTGACATTGCTTGCTTGAATCATTGAAATCCTCCATTCGTGCTCAAATTCATAACTATTTACTCAAACTTCAGGATATTTAAGAAATAAGAACATATCCACATAGCCTGTGTGGGAAGAAGTTTGAGCTGCTTATTGTATTCCATAAAACATACACCATACTATTTTACAGAAAACTGGTGATTTTGCAAGGGGGAAATGAAATAAAGAAAAAGTAAAACAAAAATTGCGTTATCAGATTTACTTTGACACCTGCTTAAGAATTGTAGTACAATAAAATATACTAACGCTGTGGGAAACATAACAGCAAAACAATTGGGAAGGCTGGAGATACATGGACAGAACAGAGAAATTCTTTCAATACAGACCAGGAGATACATTGCCTTTTGGAGTGACAAAGACTGCGGATGGTGTACAGTTTGCTGTTTTTATACCGGAGGGACAGGAATGTTATCTGAATATATATAAGATAGGACAGAAACGGCCGGTGTGCAGGATACGTTTATCGAAGGAATATCGCAGAGGAAGCGTTTATTTTGTCAAGATTACGGATTGTCCGGGGACGGATCAGGAACATACGGTTGCTGAGGTATTATCACAGAATTACGAGTACATGTATGAGGTAGATGGAAAGGAATTTATTGATCCTTATGCAGCGGTGATTCATGGAAGAGAGAGATGGGGCAGGAGAACGGTTGCGGGTCATACAGTCCGCGGAGGGATCAGTCTTGAAACATTCAACTGGGGAGAGGACAGTCCGCTGGGACTTTCGTTTTCAGATATGATATTATATCAGCTGCATGTGAGGGGGTTTACCAGACATTCATCATCTAAAGTGTCAGCACGCGGTACTTTTGCCGGACTTCAGGAAAAAATTCCATATCTGCAGGAATTGGGGATTAATGCCGTACTGCTTCTGCCATGTTATGAATTTGATGAAATACAAAAACCACAGAGGGTGCATGGAGTACCAGGTAAGCCTGAAGAGAACCGGATGCCGTCCGTGCATGCAGGTGGAGCGGATAAAAAGAAAACGGAACCAATCAGGCTCAATTATTGGGGATATGGACAGAGTGAAACGTATTATTGTGCGCCTAAGGCGGCTTATGCGGCAGATCCCCATGGAGTTGGTGTGGAGTTTAAAAATCTTGTCAGAAGTCTGCATCAGGCAGGAATTGAGATATTATTGGACATATATTTTATGCCGGGGACAAATGTCTGCCTGATGCAGGACTGTCTTCGCAACTGGGTGCTCGAATATCATGTTGATGGATTTCGTGTGAATCAGGAGGTGATGCCTGCACAGATCCTGGTATCGGATCCGATCTTGTCCGGTGTAAAGCTTTTGACGGATTATTGGAATCCGCAGATGCTTGCTGCATTTGGAACGAAAGGAACGCAGGGTACACTGGCAGAGTATAATGAGGGATTTATGAATTGTGCACGGCGTTATCTGAAAAGTGATGAAGGACAGGTGGAGGGTTTTGCTGACTTTTTGCGCAGGGGAAGTGACGATATGGCCTTCATAAATTTTATGACTCATGTAAATGGTTTCACGATGATGGATCTGGTTTCTTATGATGTGAAGCATAATGAGAAAAATGGAGAAGAAAATCAGGATGGAACCCAGTATAATTATAGTTGGAATTGCGGAGTGGAGGGGAAAAGCCGTAAAAAATTCATACGTGCACGTCGTATGTGTCAGATCCGAAATGCATTTGCAATGATGCTGTTAGCACAGGGGACGCCAATGCTTTTGGCTGGGGATGAATTCGGAAACAGCCAGGAGGGAAATAATAATCCGTATTGCCAGGATAATGAGATTACCTGGCTGGATTGGAAAAGTACCGGTGCAGGGACAGAAACTTTTGAATATGTAAAAAAACTTATCGCATTTCGAAAGGAACATCCGGTACTTCATCAGGGACGCAAGATGTACATGTTTGATTCTCTGTCCTGCGGTATGCCGGATATCTCTGTGCATGGAACACAGGCATGGAAGGCAGATTTTTCTTATTACAACAGAATGTTAGCTGTATTATTATATGGTGATTATCAGAAAAAATCCGATGGAACGGCGGATGATTCTATTTATATGATCTTTAATATGTATTGGGAGCCGAAGTCGTTTGATCTGCCGAATCTGCCGGCAGATAAAGAGTGGTACCCGGCAGTGGAAACATATGGCAATACTTTTAGTGAGGTTCCGCATCCGGTCCGCAGAAAGAAAAGAAAGAAACGGCCATCCTTGGAAAGTCAGAAAAAAACCATCGTACCGCCACGCTCTATCGTTGTGTTCGTTGGCCGTTAGTATGGTGGGAAAATGAGCGATATTAAGCTTTGAAAAAACAAGAAGATATGTAATAGCCGGATTAGCATCCGGCTATCTTGATTCTGTCTGCAGGTTTTACAGATTGTGGTTATCCACGATTTCCTCATACAGGTTGATGTCGCATACCTTGTCAGGAGTGTAATGGGTACAGTTCTGGCAAGAAATTGCATCGTCCTTGCTTGAGTTTGAACAATTGCAGTTGTCACAGCGACAGTATTTCGTACATCTTTCTGCCACTTCTTTCATGAGTGTTGCATCTTTTTTCATGATTGATACCTCCAGCACAATTTATAGTTAAGACAATGCCAGGACTGCCGGCTCCGGAGTTTTTCGGCAGAAGACCTTGTCGTGGTACTATTATGTACAGAAAGCAGGAATTTTATGATAGTAATTGAGATAATTGAGATAAAAAATTTTATGGCGCATTTGCTGCTGCAGGAAACTTTTGATAATTTTTTGCTTTTTGAGGCCCGGGCGGTCACTTCGTCAGAACTTCTTTTAAATGGAAAAAGACATCAGAACTGGTATGATAGTGACCAATGGGAACAGATGATGCATACGCATGGACAATATGACTGCAGGTATATGACATGGGGAGAGATGCGCAGCATTGTATTTCGCTTTATAAAAGGAAAAAAATCACCGGACAGGCTCTATATCGATCTAACGGCATCGGAAAAACAAAGAATGCAGATAATAGGAGAAAAAGGCATCCGGCAGACAGAGGTGGCACCGGATCTTAGGATGCAGATAAGATATGAAGAGGGAAGACTGCTCCTTGTTCCTACAGCATCATATCCAGCGTTTACTTTTGATAAGGCGGCAGAGCGAAAATGGGAAGAAGCACTGCAGCTGTTTCTGAGTCATAAAAAAATAGTATTTCACTTGCTAAATGAGTAATAAGCGTATATAATGATATAAATATATTTATGTCTTTTAGGATAAAGGAGAAGGCAGAGGATATAGGTAGATATCGTCTGAAAAAATGGAAGAATAGGGGGACATAACATGGATAATTCGATAGCGAGCCGGCTGCGGCGTAAAAAACGACTGGGTGACCTGCTGTTGGGAGCAGGTGTCATTACTCAGGAGCAGCTGGAAGAAGCGTTAAAGAGGCAGAAAGAAGCCGGTAACGGACAAAAGCTTGGTATGACACTCGTAGATATGGGGATTATGAATGACGAGATCATTGCAGAGGCACTTTGTCATCAGATGGGATTAGAGCGTGTACATTTGGCCGGTATTACAATAGAGGATGAGGTGCTGGCTCTGGTAGATGAGAAGGTTCTGCGTAAGTACATGCTGCTTCCGTATGAGTTTGCACCGGATAATCCGAACGTACTCCGTGTTGCCTTTTCTGATCCGCTTGATATGATCGCAATGGATGATCTTTCTATTATTACGGGCATGCAGATTGAGGTGCGTGTAACGACAGTTAAGGATGTATCACAAGCTTTGGATCGTTTCTATGGAAATTCCGAGGCGATGAAGGTGGCAGACCAGTTTGCGGCAGAGCGTCGTGAGAAGTATGGAAATAAAGAGGATAAGGGTGAGTCTGAGGAAGTAAAGCAGGCACCAATTGTTCGTTTGGTAAATCAGATTATAGAGCAGGCAGTACATAAAAGGACTTCCGATATTCATTTTGAACCGTTGGAGAATCAGCTCCGCATCCGGTTCAGGGTGGACGGTGTTCTTCAGGAGGCAATGCGCCACGATATTTCTTTGTTGTCTGCGATGGTTGCCCGTATTAAGATTGTCGGTGGAATGGACATTTCAGAAAAAAGAAAACCTCAGGATGGTCGTATGACGCAGATTGTAGACCGGCAGGAGTATGATATCCGTGTATCTATCCTCCCTACAGTATATGGTGAAAAGATCGTTATGCGTCTTGCCCAGAAAACAGCTCTCAGCCGTGACAAGAAAGATCTTGGATTTGAACCGGAGGAGCTGCATCGGTTTGAAGATATCCTGAAGCATCCGAACGGCATAATGCTAGTAACGGGACCTACAGGATCCGGTAAATCAACGACTCTGTATACGGCACTCAGTGAGCTGAACACAGACGAAGTAAACATTATCACGGTTGAGGACCCGGTGGAGGCAAATATTAATGGTATTAATCAGGTTCAGGTAAATGCAAAAGCAGGACTTACCTTTGCAGCGGCACTTCGATCTATTCTGCGTCAGGATCCGGATATCATCATGATCGGTGAGATCCGAGATGGTGAGACTGCCGGGATTGCCGTTGAGTCTGCCATTACCGGTCACTTGGTTGTAAGTACACTTCATACAAACAGTGCAGCAAGTACCATAAGTCGTCTGGCGGATATGGGGATTGAAAACTATCTGATATCCGATGCGGTGATCGGTGTTATTGCACAGCGACTCCTCAGACGTGCCTGCCCGAGATGCAAGAAAATGGTGCCGGCAGATGATCTGGAAAAGAAGGAGCTTGGAATACCTGAGGATAAGTGGGATGAGGAACTGCTGATCCCTCATATCGAACCGAATCCGGAATGTCTGGAATGTGGAGGTGCCGGATATAAAGGGCGAATCGGTATTTATGAGATTATGCAGATGTCTCCGAATCTGAAACGTATTATTGCTACAGGCGGAACTGCAGAGGAGCTGGAAAAGCAGGCAATCGAAGAAGGAATGAATACGCTTGTTATGTCAGCCAATAAGCAGGTGGTGAAGGGTGTTACGACACTACAGGAAGTACATCGTGTCGCTTATGATAATTAATATATAGAATATGGAGGGTTTACAAATGGAAATTACAATGGACAGTTTGCTGGAAATTGCCAGGGATGTTGGGGCATCCGACGTACATATCACTGTGGGACTGCCGCCAAAGATGCGTGTAAATGGAACGCTAGAGGATATTATTCCTCATGTGCTGACCTCTCATGATACACAGACACTTGTTCTTTCAATTATGAATGAGAGACAGGTTGCAACATTAAAGAGAGATGGTGAGGCCGATTTCTCATATAGTACAGAAGCGTTGGGGCGTTTCCGTTGTAATGTGTTCCGCCAGAAAAACTCTTTTGCGGCAGTACTCCGTTTGATCAATACAGTGATTCCGGCACCTGAAAAGCTGGGACTGCCGTGGTCGGTTATGGATCTCGCCAAGAGAAAGCGTGGACTGGTACTTGTAACCGGACCGACAGGTAGTGGTAAGTCTACGACACTGGCTTCATTGATCAATATGATTAATGAAAATCGTAAAGAGCATATTATCACATTGGAGGATCCTATTGAGTACCTTCACAAACATAAAAATTCGATTGTCAATCAGCGAGAGATCGGATTTGATACACTTTCCTTTGCGAATGGTATCAGAGCAGCACTTCGTGAGGATCCGGATGTTATCCTCGTAGGAGAGATGCGTGATCAGGAAACAATCGGTGCAGCGATAACAGCAGCCGAGACAGGCCATCTTGTATTTTCTACCTTGCATACAATTGGTGCGGCAGCAACCATCGATCGTGTTATCGATGTATTCCCGCCACATCAGCAGCAGCAGATCCGTGTGCAGTTAGCAATGGTACTTCTGGCTGTTATTTCCCAGCAGCTTATGCCGACTTCGGATGGCAAAGGACGAGTAGCAGCATATGAGGTTATGCATACAGTGCCTGCGATCGCAAGTAATATCCGTGATGCCAAGACACATCAGATCCCGTCCACGATCCAGACCAGCAAGAAAATGGGAATGCAGACCATGGATGATGCAATCTTTGATCTCTATCATGACCTCAAGATTTCGGCAGATACAGCATTAGAGTTTGCTCAGGAACCGGAAGTCCTGAAACGTAAATTGTTCTGATTTTGTCGAAAGAATCATAAAAGTTTCACAAAGATAGTTCATATAATAAAGATGTCATTTGGACAATATGTATAAAAATGAAGTCAAAATTATGTGAACTATTTTTTATAGAAATTTAATAAATCTCGTTGAAAAAATAAGACGGATGTAGTACAATCAAGAAAGTGATACTGTATATAACTGTAGGGGCTGTTGTATGCAGCACAAATAAATAACCCGTCGTGAGTATGACATCTCACACAGAGGGGTAGAAAAGGGTGATAAATTGGCAGCATTTAATTATGTGGCGGTAGACGCCAATGGTAAACAAAAGAAGGGAACTTTGGAAGCCGCCAATGAGGCAGCTGCAAGGAATTCTCTGAAAGCAGAAGGACTGATACCGATCAGTGTTGAGATTCCGAATGCATTGAATAAAGATCTTGATATAAGCATTGGTAAGAAGGTTAAGGCGAGAGATCTTTCCGTGTTCTGTAAGCAGTTTGAAAGTATCCTTCATGCAGGTGTTACGGTTATTCAGGCACTTCAGATGATCACAGATCAGGTAACGAACAAACATCTGAAAAAAGCACTGGATCAGACCCGTATCCTGGTAGAGAAAGGTGAGTCTTTAGCCGATGCCATGCGGGCACAGGAGGGAATCTTCCCGGATATGCTTTTGAACATGGTGGAGGCCGGTGAAGCTTCCGGTAGTTTGGAGACGTCGTTTAATCGTATGGCGGAGCAGTTTGAAAAGGATTCTAAGACATCCAGTATGATCAAGCAGGCGATGATCTATCCAATCGTATTGCTCGTGGTTGTGGCGGGCGTTGTTGTATTAATGCTTACATATATTATTCCGCAGTTTAAAGAAACTCTAGCTGGTGCAGGAATGGATCTTCCAGCGATCACAAAGCTTGTTATGGCGATGAGTGACGGCTTGATCAAATGGTGGTGGCTGGTAGTAATTATTATTGTAGCGGCAGTTGTTATCTTCAGAGTCTGGTCAAAAACAGAGACAGGAGCGATTGTTCTTGGAAGAATCCTGCTTCGTATTCCGTTGATTGGTGATCTGCAGGTCAAATCAGCAGCAGCACGTCTGGCACGTACACTGAGTACATTGATGGCATCCGGTATTCCGATGGTTGATGCTATCGGAATTGTGACGAAGCTTATGACAAACCGTATTGTTCAAAAGGTTATGGAAGAAGCCAGAGGAGAGGTTGAGAGAGGTACACCGCTTTCGGTTCCATTGAGAGATTCCGGAGTATTTCCACCGCTTCTTTATAACATGGCTGCGATCGGTGAAGAGACCGGTAATATGGAGGAGATGTTAGAGCATGCCGCGGATTTCTACGAGGAAGAAGTGGAAAATGCGACAAAGGCAGTGACGGCAATTATGGAACCTTGTATTATTGTGTTGATGGCAGGTGTTGTTGTTCCAATCATGCTTGCGATCATGGCACCAATGATGTCTATGTACACAGCGGCAGAGAACGGCTGATGTAGAAAAAAGGTTTATATATGACAGAAAATGTCGATATCAATAATGATCTTTGGACTGTGCCAAGCAGTCTTTTGATAAAAAAATAATATAATGAAAAGGAGATTAATATTATGAAGAAAGTTATCAAGAATTATCTCGCAAAGTTACAGGAAAATGACAAGAAAGGTTTCTCTCTTGTTGAGTTGATTATCGTTATGGCTATCATGGCTATCCTCGTTGGTGTTGTAGCATCTCAGGTGCTTCCATACATGGATAAGTCTCGTCAGTCAAAGGACCAGCAGGTTCTGAGTTCTATCTGTACTGATCTTGTTTCTGCTACAGCTCAGTCCGGTAAGGATCTTAAGGAAGTAAACGAGCAGGATATCAGTGCTACAGGCTGGGGCAGCGGCAGCGGAGATGCAGACTGGGCTACAGTAGAGACTATCTATGCAGGTCTTCAGACTTCCGGTCAACTTGTTGCATACAACAAGCTTGGTTTAAAGAGTAAGGAAGCTAAGAAGAAAACAGCAGTTAAGTTTGATTATGATGCTACGACAGGTGAGATTTCAGTATACCTTGATGGTCATAAAGATGAGGATGCTGATTCAAGCAAGTACATTGTTTACTCAAGCTCTAAATAATGAAATATTAATAATGACAGGAGTCTAATCATGACAGTAGCAGCGGTAACCACTATTTTATACATATTCGTCTTTCTCTTTGGAATTGTGATTGGCAGTTTTCTGAATGTCTGCATCTATCGTATTCCTTTAAAGGAAAGCATAGTGTTTCCACACTCTCATTGTATGACATGTGGTTATCAGCTGCACTGGTATGATTTGGTTCCTCTGTTTAGCTTTATTTTTCTAAGGGGCAGATGCAGGAAGTGTCACACAAAGTTATCGCTTCAGTATCCCTTAGTAGAAGGCATGAATGGAGCATTATATGTGATCGTTTTCTTGGCGAACGGTTGGAATTATATGAGTGTCGTATATTGTCTCCTGACATCCGCCCTTATTGTTTTAAGTGTCCTTGATTTCCGGACAATGGAGATTGCGGACGGAATGAATCTGTTTATCCTGTTGCTGGGAATAGTAGCGACCCTGTTGGACTTAGATGCTTGGAAGGATCACGTGATCGGAATGTTTTCTGTCAGCGTGTTTCTTTTGATTATTTATCTTGTAACTGTCGGAAGGGGAATCGGCGGTGGAGATATCAAGCTGATGTTTGGTGCCGGGCTTTTGCTTGGATGGAAGGGTGCGGTTTTAGCATTCTTTTTAGGGTGTATTATTGGCTCTGTGATTCATTTGATACGAATGGCAGTAAGTCATGCAGAACATCGTCTGGCTATGGGACCGTATCTGTCTGTTGGAATTTGGCTGACAGCTTTATGGGGACAGAGATTCATTGATTGGTATATCAGTATGATATAAGCAGATTGACGTTTTATTCAGAAGATGGCAGTAATTTTGCTGTCACAGAGAGTTTAACAGCGGGCTTATCACGAGCACAGCGTTAGGCTCCATTTGCAGTTGTAAAGATGTAAAAGCATCTGCATACGTTGAATTTTGTGTGATGCAAAAATATTGAAACAGGGAGGAAAAGTACGATATGGCAAAACATGTACTTAGTATTGAGATCGGTACGTTAGTTACCAAGATTGTTGAAATTGATTATAAAAAGAAGAATCCACATGTATACCGTGCGGTAAGCTTTGCTACACCGGAGGGTGTTATTGAAGACGGAGTTATCCGTGATAAGGATGTTTTGGCAGTAGCATTTCGGAATGAACTGGCAGAAGCCGGAATGAAAGAGAGAAATGTAGTATTTTCAATTGCTTCCAGCAAAATTGCTACTCGTGAGGTTACGCTGCCGAATGTTAAAGAAAATAAGATTGGAGCTCTTGTTCAGGCAACGGCACAGGAATATTTTCCAATTGATCTGAATGATTACACTTTAGCATATTCCTTATTGGAAACGATTAAAGAAGGTAAGGACAAATCGTATAAAGTATTATTACTTGCTGCACCGGATGATCTGGTTGATAACTATTATAATTTTGCAAAAGAGATGGACTTCAATATTGAAGCACTTGATTATTTTGGAAATGGTTCTATGCAGGTATTAAAGAAAGAAATCGTTCTTGATTACTGTGCATGTATTCAGATCAGTGGTAATACAACCATGATCAACTTCATGAATGAGGGACAGCAGTTGATGCAGCGTACAATTCCACAGGGTATTTTTAATGTGGCAGAGGCCATGGTTCTCAGCGAGGATTGTATGATCGAGGATATGGATACGGCATGTGAGGCCTTATGCAGGGATAAGCTTGTATGCCGAAGTCTTGATTATCGTGGACTGGATGATGATGATAGTATTGTTAGTGCACGTATGACAGAAGAGCAGTGGAGACAGCAGGAAGCAAGTAAATCAGCCAGAAAGGTTGTTACGGATGCGATTGGAGAGATCCTGTTAAGTGTTGACCGTGTAATTGATTTCTTTAAGTCAAAATATCAGGGCGTTGAACTGACACGTATTTATATAACAGGTATGGGAAGTAAAGTAGCTGGTATTGAGGAACTTTTCCAGAGTGTTCTTAATGTGGAGACACAGAGAATGGAGCATCTGGTGAATGTATCATTCCCACGTCATTTCAGTGAGGGACTTTATAACCAGACAGAATATATTGCTGTTATTGGTGCAGCAATCGGACCGGTTGGCTTCAAATCAAAAAATGCAGCTGTTGCAGGAGCAGGAGCTGACGGACTGAGAAATGCACAGCTTGTTTTTGGACTGGCTGTGATCTGTGCTGTTGCGATGTCTGCCTTTTCTCTTGTTACATATAATACAGAAAAGACAAGAAATGATGATCTGAATGCAAGAAAAGCTTCTTTATCATCTATTAATCAGGTATTTGAAGAGAATGAGGGAATCAAATCAGTATATGATCAGGTAAATAATCTTCAGACATCAACCGAAACTCAGAATGAGAACCTGAACGGTTTGTTAAAGCAATTGGAGGGAAGCCTTCCAAGAACGATGACCGTAACCTTTATGCAGTCATCACAGGATGGAATCAATCTGACGATCACATCAGAGACAGATATTTCTATTGCAAGAATGTTAATGAATCTGGAAGCGTTAGAAATGAGAAATAAAGACGGCCAGATGATACCGGTACTTACAAATATTTCAATTCCTTCCGTAACAGCATCAGAAGAGGATGATGGAAGTACAGTTTATAATTTCACTGTGTCAGCACAGTATTATCAGGCAGCGCAGGCAGCAAAAGCAGCGGAAGAACAAAAAGCGGCCGCAGCAGCTGCAGAGAATGCAAATACTTCTGACGGAACAAATAATAATTAGAAAGTATAGACAGGAGGAATTGAGATATGGATACGAAAAAGAAAATGTCAAACCGTGACAAAATGATGCTTTTCATCTTTGGTGCTATTATCATAGTTGCTGCTGCATACTTTTTAGTATTTGCAAAGATGACAGAAAAGAAAAATGAATTAGAAACTCAAAATAGTACATTGACACAGGAAGTCAGCAAACTTGAAACCATGGAAGCCCAGAGGGATGAGGTTTTGGAGGATACCAGGCAGACACAGATCAAGGTTGCGGATGTGCTTGGTAAATTCCCGGCGGAGGTTCGTACAGAGGATGCAATTTATGATTTAAATGAAATGTATGAAAGTATTTCAGATGTAAAGATCCTTTCAGAGAACTTTAATATGAATCAGTTGTTCTACCAGCAGGGAGCAGTAAGTGATGGAACAGCAGACAGTCAGACGACAACAGACAGCAGTAGTACGGAAACAGAAAAGACAAATCCGGCATCTGTATCTGCGATAACATCGGATACACCGGCTACAGATGTTATATCGGCTGCCGCTGATTATACAGGATATCGTTCCACGGTGAATGTTACATTTAGTGCGACATATAATGCATTAAAAGAGGTTGTTGATTTCATTAAAAAGTCACCGGATCGTATGACAATATCAGATATATCAGCAACTGCAGGAGAAGATGATGACCTCCTAACCTGCAGCATGACGGTTGATATGTATGCAATTTCCGGAACCGGAGAAATTTATGAATCTCCAAATGTAAGTAACGGAAATACAGGTGTAAATAATATTTTTAGAAAATAGTACATAAGGTGCAACTGCCGGATTTATTCGGCAGTTGCA
This sequence comes from Lachnospiraceae bacterium, assembly GCA_022774505.1. GTDB lineage: Bacteria > Bacillota > Clostridia > Lachnospirales > Lachnospiraceae > Jutongia. The sequence goes on along the minus strand of JALFLW010000122.1, from coordinate 75,753 downwards.
GTTGTTGTATAAAGATTTGAGGTGAGCGAATGAGAGAGAGAAGGTGCGGTGCATTTGACATGAAGGACAGCCGGGGTTTTACTTTGGTTGAGTTGATCCTTACCATTGCTATACTGGCCATAGTCACGATTCCGATTTTAAGCTATTTTACTGATTCGGCAAAGCACAATGCACGGAGCAGAATGAAACAGGATGCCAGCGTTTTAGCACAGGATATTTTGGAAAATTTCAAGAATTCATCATATTCTTTGGATGATCCGGCCGTGGTATGTTCGGCACAGCCGGACTGGTCGGTGGATACAGCACCGAATGCAAATGGTGTATATACATTGAAACAAAGTAAGACTGTAGATGATCATTCGTATTCTGTTAAAGCACAGATTACTCCGATCAAAAAAATTGAGAGTACAGCGGCTCCGTCATCAAAGGACTATGAGAAATTTGTTATCGGTACAATGGATTCTTCAAAAGATGTTATGTCTTCAGAACATGGCCAGACCTTAGTTGCAGCAGGACTCACATTCGCAAATAAACATTCTTCGGCATGTGCTGCGGCAGGAACGACAGCAACAGTAAGTGCGGAAGAATTTCAGAAGAAATTAAATTGTACAATTGTTATTTCTGCAAAGCAGGATACGACGAAAACAGGATATGATATTATTACCGTGAAATACAGATATACCTATTCCGGATCTTCTTATCCGGAGGGAATTGATGCATCTACCCAATATGAAGATATTGTAGAATCATCTTCTGTTAAAGTAGAAAGTCTGGAAAATATATATATTTTCTATACACCATTAAATATGAATGATAAGATCCAGCTGGAGACAGACGATGGAAATGCCGTTCAAAGTGATGCAGGTGATCTGAATTTGTTTGTGATCGCTCAGAGTAGCGTACCTGCTAATGAGACCACTGTTCCGACAGGCTATAAGAAGAGACCGGCAGGATATAAGCTGACAATTGATGGAACAGCTTCCGGGTTTGAAACAAAAATCAAAAAACTGTATTTGAATCTTTCTAAGGGAGATAGTGAGTTAAATAGCTCCGGTACGATCGCCGGAAAAGCACAGGTTACTTCAGATGGAAATCACTATACATTAGTTCATTCAGAAAAGATGAATCGAATGGCTGATATTAAGGTTTCTATAGATGGTATTGGTGCAAACGCAGGCAGAGTTGTAGAAGTAACAGGTTCTAAGGTACAGAATTAGAGAGGAGTGAGATCTTGATGAAACATTTATTTAAAGATAAAAGAGGATCGTCTCTGGTTTTAGTAATGATCTGTATGTCATTTCTGATCTTGCTTGCAGGTGCTGTTATTACCACGACGATAACCAATATTCGTTTGAAAAGTTCCCAAAAGGTTACACAGGAAAATTTCTATGAAACAGATACGATCCTGGATGCTATTTCTGCAGGAATCCAGAATGAATCTTCTGAGGCATCAGCAAAAGCTTATGAACAGGCATTGGGAGAGTATAATGCTTCCCTGACGGCTGCAGGAGATTCCATGAATGATAAATATTCTATGGATTATCTGAACCGTATGCTTCAGACATTGACAGGTGAGTCGTATGATGCGACCAAAACAACGTATAAGTATAAAGATAGTGTATTAAAGGGATATCTGAATGATGAGCAGGTTGGATGTTATATTGATCATGCAGATACCGATTCTCATGGCAATACCGTAGGTACGATGGAAGTTGATGGTGATGCATTGGTACTTAAGGATGTATCAGTGAAAAAAGAGCATGATGTTCAGAAAAATTATGAGACAACATTGACAACAGATATTCGTATTGAAGTTCCTAAAGTAAATACGGATGCTCATTCGGAATATTTAGATTATGCTGTTCTTGCAGATGACCAGATCAAGGCTGACAACGGAACAGTGAGTGCAGACATCAAAGGAAATGTATATTCCGGTACGGTTAATCGTACAGACAGTGAGGATACAAAAGCAGGTATTGTGATCTCAGGAGGAGCTTCTCTTAAGATTAATGCAGAACAGATCATTACAAGAGGTGATGTATCTGTTTCCAACAGCAGCCGGTTTGAAATTGGTAAGAGTGCTTCCAGTGAAAAAAATGCAGAGCTGTGGGCAGAGAATGTTATAACAAGCGGAAAAGGAACAAATGGAGGAAATCAGGTTAAGATCAATGCATCCTCCTATGTGGCTGATGATATGGAAATTGGTGGCTCAAACGATACTGTAGAATTGGCCGGAAAATATTATGGTTACAATTTCACAGATAATTATTCTATCGTGCCGACTCTTGCTCCGGCAGCAACAGCAGATCCGAATGCACATGTAAAGCTGTCAACGCAGGCTTCTTATAGTAGTTCTATATCGGTAAATGGATATGATGACCGACTGGTCATGAAAGATCTTTCTGAGTTAGTCTTAGCAGGTCGTACATTTATATCCAAGAAGGCGAATGTCGGCGAAACAGCTCCGGGAGGGGCAACCCTTAGTAATCCGGATATTGAGCTGGGTGAGTCTTTGGCAGTAAAGAGCGGACAGTTATCTTACTTTGTCGGTGCAGTAAAGAGTGGCTCTATTGACGGTTTTGTAAAGAAAGTTGATGATATGCCGGTAGGAACAACGCATATTACAGCAGTGCCGGGAGAGGGAACATTTGACCTTGATGCGAATGAGGGAAAGGAATGTTACTACTTTGATGTAAAGGGTGAGACATATCTGTTTGATTATGTATCCTATGAGAATCGTATAGGGATTCCAAAGGATTCTAATGGAAATAAGCAGTTTAGCGTTAAGGAATATATTCAGAAAGGCTATTTAGATGCGGCAGCACCGTTGAAATTGTATTCTCGTTATGATGCAACAGTAAGCAGTGATCCGATCCAGTATTTTTATCTGAATTTTGTTGATTCTAAGCAGGCAAGTAAGTTTTTTAACCTCTTCTACAATCAGAGTTCACAGCAGACTGTTTATGATGTGGTAAATAAAACATATGTGGATGCAATTGGTATTCAGATTCCGTCTTTTGCCTCTAAGAGCGGTTATCTTCTTTCATCAGGTAATATTATGTATAGTGATGAAAATGACAAAGATGCAAATGGAAAGGCAAAGATTAAATTAAAGCTGGAAAATTCTTCTCAAAATCCGACAACTTCATTCCTGAAATTTGCTGAAGACAATAGCAAGATATATATGTCTAAACAGCTTGGTCTTGTTGATGATTATGAGGTTGCAACAAACAGCAGTAATTGGAGATTATATGATGACAACGATGCTAACCGGCCGGATGATAATCTGACAAAGAGCGGTAAGTCAGATAATACCAACTTATTTGCAGCACTTGTTTCTGATACGTCAAAGATAACAGGAACATATGTTGGAAATTATCCGGTTACCAGAGATGATGGTTCAACTATAAATTGTGGTTATATTGTTTCTAACAGCAATGTAAAATGGCCGGAGGATTATACTGCAAAAGGATATTCAGCAACGAATCCGTGCTTTATTCTGACTACAAAATCCGTGACTGTTAATGGTGACTTTAATGGACTTATTCTGGCTGGTGATGATGTAGAGATGAATGCAGTTGGATTGAAGATAAATGCAGATTCTGAGGCGGTTGAAAAGCTGTTTGATGCGGATAAAAAGGCTGCATCACCGGTATTTTATAATCTGATGAGTAAATATTTCAGAAAATCTGTAGATGCAACGATTGGATCAGATGAGGAATCTGCCGATATTGATAATGTAACATATGAGAATTGGAAGAAGAATGATTAATGTGGGGAGGTGAAGATAATGGATATTAGAAAAGATAAACGTGGTTTTTCACTTGTTGAGCTGATCATCACCATGGCGATCATGGCAATCTTTGCCGGGGCGATCATAGGTGCGGTCGGATGGATAAATGCCGGGAAGACCCGAAAGGCTTCTGCAAAGTTAAATAACCAGATTTCAAGTATCCAGACTGCGACGATGACGCAGAAGGGAGAGACATATCTCTACATTTACCGGACTTCGAAAGGAATATATAGTTCCAGTGTGAGCAGCAATGAAGATTTTAATCACGATGGGACACCGGATTATCCGTATGGTTTTAAGGAACGTTCTGAGTTAAATACATACTTGTCCAATGGCGGCGGTCAGACAAAGCTCTGTGACAGTTCGGTTGTCATCAAAGGCAAAAAAAATGCGGATGGCACTGGAAGTACAGAAAGTGTTACCCTGACAGAAAATAATATGTTTAAGATTGGATATTCCAAAGGGACCGGAGCTTTCACGTATTCTAATGATGGTCAATTGGATGCCGGTGGCGAATTAAAGGGAGTACCGTTTTATACTCTGATTGAGATGAAGGGGAAAGAAAAGTTTACGATCCAGTTAGTAAAAGCAACCGGCAAACATTTTATTAAAGAAGATTAATTAGGAGGTGATTGTTCTTGAGTATTAAAGATAAGAAAGGTTATTCCCTGGTGGAATTAATCATTTCCATGGCAATTTTGGCAATTGTAGCAGGATCAATCATGCTTCTGATGCAGTCCGGAAGCCGTAGCTATAATAATACAAAAGCGGAGCTGGATCTGCAGATGGAATCACAGACATTGATGGCACAGTTAAATACAATGATCATGGAAGCAAACTGCGTAAAGTATGATTCAGCAAGTAAGACATTGGTTCTTTATCAGATTGGAACAAAGAAGACAGCTATGCCGGTGGCGTCCGGAGCTGTAAGTAAGATTCCGAATTATCAGATTGAAAAAAATGTAACAGATCAAAAGATGATCAAGCAGCAGGCGGGTAAGCTTTATCTGTCTGAAACAAGCCATGAGGTGGCAACTCCGGCCAGTGGTGGGGGAGTAAGCTGTGCACCGGATGAACTGTTGGCAGATTATGTGAATAGTTTTGATGTTGCAGTAAAGGGGAACAAAGTCACAGTTTCCTTTGAAATGAAATCAGGAAAAAAGAAATACAAACTCGACGAGACAACAAAGATTAGAAATGGTTTAGTAACTTATCCATGATGGGAAAGAAGATCATGACATTTTGATGTTGTAAGGAGAACGGTTTTCTGATGGAAACTGTGGAATGGAGGCAGTATCTATGAAAAAAAGGTTTAGAAATTTGTCGAAAGGAAAGATAGTGATCGGACTTTTTGTTTTATGTCTGGTTGTTTTCGGTGGATATTTTGGCTATCATAAATTTGTTGTGCATGCGGACAGCAGAGCGAACAAACAGGTAGTCAATACGGTAGATGAATATAAAGCAATGTGTCAGAGTGGCAATATAGACCCGTCACAGTCAGCCGGTGATGCAGATAATCCTTTCCTGATCTTGGAGATTGTTCCTTATTATGGTCAGGCAGAAATGGGATATCTGATCTCAGGATGTGAGCCAATCGACTTTACAAAGGTTAATCCATCTATGTATGGAGGTTCTTCTGATAGAACCCGTTCTGTTGCTACGACAGTGTTTGCGGATGAGTACAAACGTGATGTAAATGATGATGGAGTAGTAGATGAAACCTGTTGGGAGGACGATGAGTGGAAGAACGAGAAAAGTAAACAGATCACGGTACATGGTTATTATGAGAAGGTTACAGATGGCAAACCGGGTGATTTCGTGATCGACCATTATGAAAAGGATACATCAGGCATGTTCTTTGTTAAGGACGAGGATGGAAATGACCAGCCTGGTTATCGTCCTGTATTCCGTAAGGCAAAAGATGGCGAGACAGGACAGTTTATCTGGACTACGTTATATAGCAATGCTTCCGGATTTACAATTTCTGAAAAAGATTTTAACAATTATGCCCGCAAGGAAAACCAGTGTGTTCTTACGGCAGACCAAAAGATAGAATACAATCCTGGTGATAGAGAGTATACAACACGTACAGATACGGATTATTACTATATCAATGAAAATGGCTGGATGAATAAAGAGGTAGACGGACATACAGAAAGTGTTTTTGCCGGTCATGTCGTTAATATGAACGACTTTATCAGAACCTCTCTTGCACCGGATGACAGATCCGAGGCTGCGATTCTGGACATGAAGATTGCAGTAAAAACCATTGAGCCGGCTGAGTTGGCAAAGCATCCGGAGTGGATTGATTATGCAGACCTGATCTATATTCATCAGGGATATTCTGTAGGCTCGTACAACGACTGGTGGAAAAATAAAAATTATAACAAATATCATCAGGTAAAGGATGAGTTAGGAGAATCTTATTACAAAGATAATTCGGATATTCAGAGCAATCCATCCAGTGCTATGTTTAGTGCAGATAACGACTGGGGCTGGAATGTTGCCAAAAAGCTGTTCTTCAAAGTAAATCAGATGAAAGATTATGATGGAAGCGGGCAGTATGGCTTTGCACCATTATTGTTCTCCGTAACAGCTCTTGACAATCTGAATGGTTTATCAGAATCTGTATATGGTTCCAAGTGGAAGAGTGTGACACATCAGCATCTGGATTATGCTACAATGGAGGCTGAGGGCATCGAATACAAGACGGGAGCTACAAATTGTGGTCTGTATAAATTTATGTTAATGAACTTCCTGATGGATCAGACTAATTTTGAAGATTACTTCTTTGAAAAGAGACAGGATGGAACTACGGTGATCACAGAGGATGCATCAAAGGATGTATCTTACTGTAGTAAGCAAAATAGTGCTGATGCACAGGAATATTGGAGTGTTGACGCCTTCTTACCGGTTACAGAAAAGGAAAATGATACAAATATATCCGATGAACAGATTGAGAGATATTCAATATCCCATTATGGAAATGCATATTTGAATTATCCGCGTCCATCGCTGCATGGTGCAACATTTATTTACAATTCAGATACCCTTTTATCTCAGGGATTTAACAATGCATCGATTGCAAAGGATGATAAGACGAAAGCGGCATTTGACTGGTTTGAGGATCAATATGGTGAAAAAATGGATTCCATGAATCCGGCTCAGATGGTTCACTATCTGTTGCAGTATAAGAGAGGTGGCGGTGATGATCCGTTCATCAATACAAAGGATAAAGAGGCCATGCATGTTCTTGAAATTGAGCCATGTGCTGACTTTACTCTTTCTGATGAATACCTCAAAAAATATCTTCCGGCAAATAAATTTGGTGGAAAGATTGAAGTGGATCATATGACAACAGCAGAGTTCAATGCTTCTAAGCGCGACTTAAACGGATATTATGATCTGATCTATATTGGTGACAATACAGGTAAATTTAATACTGCAGAAGGGACCAAGAAAACAAAGCATAATGATTCGAAACTGGATAACTACATATATATTCATGTAGGAGACAGGGCAGGGGATGTACGTTCCTCCGGAGATGATATTTCTAAGCTGAAGAGAGAAGCGTTAAAGAGCTATGCACAGGGCGGCAATGCATTAGTCCTTGCAGATAGTCTTGCATCATTCCCGAAAGATAAAAATGGAAATGAAGTCACTAGCGGAGACTATGTGAATACGTATCTGAAGATTGTAGATACGACTTCCAGAATGCATGAGCTTTTAAATGCATTGAAGAGTGATAATACATCAAGCTTTAAAAAGAATAATGTATGTGCACTTTCCAGGCTCAGTATTAAATTCCTGAGTAAATATTGTCTGAACTATATGGGCAATGGATTTAGTCTGCCGGTTAAGGCAAAAACAAGCTTAACCTCCAAGAAATACAAGGAGATGACCAAGAAATACAAAGATCTTGTGGGGATTATCAGTAAGATAACATCTACTCCTCCGACCTATGTATCCGATGTGAAACTCATGGATGAAGAGGATAAGCTTGGTGGTGAGGCTGCAAATGCTTCATTAAAGGGATCCACACTTGATTTTAAGTTTATGATCGGTGACCAGACGGAAAACAATAAGTATGCTGTAAGATTATATATTGATCTGAATGGCGATGGGATCATAGCTGATGATGAGCTTGTGCAGGATACCTATGCAAAGGGTTCAGGTACTACATATACATATGCCGGAGAAGATACAGAGTATATGGATAAGAATGGAAAGGCAATTCAGATTCCACGTACACAGAAGTATAGCTATGATATCAGTACCAATAACAGATTGTACCTGATCAAAAACAGACGATCCGGTGCAGTATCATGGAAGTTTGTATTATATAATACAAAGACAAAAGATAACTATCAGGCGGTGACAGGTACATCACGCTATGATAACCCGAAAAAGCCGCAGGGATCAAAGACAGCAATTAAAGCTCTCCAGATTGTATCAGATGGCAAGATGTCAACTTCCATGAATCTGGAAAATGATCTGGCTGATACAGGAAGTTTATTTGCATCTTATGCTACAAACCTGACAGATTTTGATATTACAGTAAAGACGATCAGTCTGACAGAATTTGTAAATGAAGTAAAAGCAGGTGTTACAGCAAGCCCCGTTGTAAGTGAGGATTATAACAGCTTTATTGTAAGCTGTGGTTCTGAGCTTTATGCATCGGCTGATAATAAAGCTGCTGCTGATTTCCTTACAACAAAAGCAAAAATAGGTACAGCAGTGATATATACTGGTGATGCCGTGAAAGATACCACGAAATCAAGTGATGCCAAGGATCTTCTTGGTATGAGCCGTTATACGGATTCGCTGGAGTTATACGGAGAGATTAACGATACCGCAACGGCTCCTGATACAAGTGAGTATAGTAATGTTAAGAATTTGGAGTATACCTATGCAAAGGTAATGCAGGAAGGTACCGGGAAATATAAGGTATACAACAATGATCTGTGGGATAAGCTGGAGTATGGTGCTAAACCTTCGAAGGCAACAGCTTCCGGCAGAAATAATAAAGGTCGTGTTACGACATATCCGTATACAATCGAATCTTCTATTAAGATTAGCGGAAGAGGAGCACAGGATTATCAGCTCAATATGGATAATGACAGTCTGGCAGTCTGGTATTCTCTGGAAGGAGACGATAATACACAGTATGGTATCTCTCCAAGGGATGGTGCTAATAACTATTATCTCTATTCTGTAGAGAATGTGGTATATGATCTGATAGATCTGGAGAATGTATCAGATGCGATGGAGATGAAGCTGTTTATTAATACATTAAGCGGAAGTGCTGTTTCTCCTATGGTTGTTGTTGATTCCGGAAAATCGGTTGATTCCAACTATAAGGATTTCAAGATTAAAGAAGCTACATCTGATTATTTCTCAGTTGATGCTGATGGAACTAAGAAATCAGCAGATGGCTCAGATATGACAGTTTATAAGGGAGCTATCGAGCCAAATGGAAGTACCTATCAGGATTATGATGCAAGTGGTAAAAAAGTAAAAGGAGATGGCAGTGGTTCAGGTGGAAAGATTGATGATACTGATCCAACACCGGTACCGGCAACTCCGACACCAAAGCCAAAGAAGGAACCAAAGATTTTATTCAATAATGCATCAGGAATGTATTATGGTAATTATTCGACTTCAGATGACACGACATTTGCGGGATGGGATGATGATTCTATCTTGGTTATTGATTACAAGACGGAAGCGACATGGTGGGATTCCTCTTACAAGATTGCGAAAGTGACAGACAGTTCAGGAAAAGAGATCCTTTCATTGCCAAATAAGACCCAGACCTACAAGATCAAACTTGGAGATCTGCGAAGTAAATATGGTCTTTCTGCGAATGCGAAGATTCCTTCCTTTGCTGTGAAGACAGATTGCTGGCAGTTTATTCTGTACACGATTGGAATTTTTGAGGATGAAGATGCGTATAACAAATATATAAATGGTGGAAGTTCTTCAGATGGGGACAGTGATGGAACCGGAGAGACAATTACAGAGGAAGACACGAAGCAGGTGCCGGAACATACAGACATTACAGGACAGAGTTATATTCCGGATTCTGCGACTCATAGAATAAGCTTTACACCGTATACCAATGCAACCGCTTGTGTAAATGTAAACTCCTTTAAGATATCTTTGATCACCGGATCTGTAGATGATTTAGGAACAGCTGATGAAAAAGTGATCGATTATGTCGATACGATCTATCAGAAGTTTACAGATGCAGAAGGAAAGCATACATGGAAATATAAGGCATCAGCAGATCACACATTTAACCTGAAGGATAAGAATTTTCTGAAGGATAGGGAACAATATTATTTCCTGAGTGATGAAAGCTTTATTAATAACACAACAGATAAGACGCTGGATAAGACAAGATGGGTTCGTTTTGATATTTCAAATCGTAGAAAATCTGCAATTTCATACTTGCATCTTTTCTATGAGGGAGATGTTGATACAACATATGTTTTCCCATTGGATTAATACGGATTCATTGACAATAAAAACAAAGCATGTTACAATCTAACAGTATATTGAAATGCATTGATGGGAAGAAGTAATACCAGAGGAAACCTACAGAAAGCTGCCGGATGATGAGAGGCACAGGGGAATCCTGATATGAATACATCCCGGAGCAGCCGGCTGAATAAAGAGCGGGGTATATTATTTACATACTCAGGTACAGACAAATTGGTCTTTTAGTAGGTTCGGACGGGTGGTGCACTCCGTTATTGTGCAGGGATATGAAAGTATCCTGCAGAGCCTTTCATTGTGAGATGAAAGGGAAAAAAGGTGGTAACACGATTAGATCGTCCTTTATCGGCAATAGCCGGTAAAGGACTTTTTTAGTGCACAGGAAAATGCTCATAACTTTAATGTAATCTCAAAAACAAAGAAAGAGAGGAATTGAAAATGACAACTTATGACGAGCTGGTAGCGAGAGGGTTGATCGCTCAGGTTACTGACGAAAAAGAGATTAAGGAATTGGTGAATGATGGGAAGGCTGTATTTTATATTGGCTTTGATCCAACTGCGGATAGTCTTCATGTTGGTCATTTTATGGCACTCTGTCTGATGAAACGACTGCAGATGGCCGGAAATAAGCCGATCGCACTGATTGGCGGTGGAACAGCCATGATCGGAGATCCGAGTGGCCGTACAGATATGAGACAGATGATGACAAAGGAGACGATTGCTCATAACGTAGACTGCTTTAAAAAACAGATGAGCCGCTTTATTGACTTTTCTGATGATAAGGCACTTCTGGTAAATAATGCAGACTGGCTTTTGGATCTAAATTATGTAGAACTGCTCCGTGATGTGGGACCTCATTTCTCAGTAAACCGGATGCTTACCGCAGAGTGCTATAAACAGAGAATGGAACGTGGACTGAGCTTTTTGGAATTTAATTATATGATCATGCAGAGTTATGATTTCTATGCTTTGTTCCAAAAATATGGCTGCAATATGCAGTTTGGTGGAGACGATCAGTGGAGTAATATGTTGGGTGGTACAGAACTGATACGTCGTAAGCTTGGTAAGGATGCCTATGCAATGACAATTAATTTGTTATTAAACTCTGAAGGAAAGAAAATGGGAAAAACACAGTCTGGTGCAGTCTGGCTTGATCCGAATAAGACGTCTCCGTTTGATTTCTATCAATATTGGAGAAATGTGGCAGACGATGATGTATTGAAATGCCTGCGTATGCTTACATTTCTGCCATTGGAACAGATTGAGGAAATGGATCACTGGGAAGGAAGCAGACTGAATGAGGCAAAAGAAATATTGGCATATGAATTGACAAATCTGGTTCATGGCGAGACCGAGGCTAAAAAAGCCCAGGAAGGTGCAAGAGCACTCTTTGCCGGAGGTGGTAATACGGCGAATATGCCAATGACTGTTTTGCAGGAAGATGATTTTGAGGACGGAAAGATCGGTGTATTAAAGCTTTTGGTAAAAGCAGGACTGGCAGCTTCCAATGGAGAGGCTCGCAGAAATGTGGAGCAGGGGGGCGTTTCCGTTGACGGAGAGAAGATTACGGATGTTAGGGCTCTGATTGCGAGAGATGATATTAGTGATGAGGGAATCGTACTAAAGCGTGGAAAAAAGAAATTTATGCGTATTACGGTTGGATGATCAACCATAAATAATGATGAAAAAGACCCGGAATAGTAATGTGAGAGAGCATCTCAGACATTTCTATTCCGGGTTTTGATATATAGCCGGATCTTTGAGTGATATGTATGTACATGGTTTTGGTTAATCCATACATAGTAAAGTCAGCAATTGAGCATAAACATCTTCATTTTTATCTTTGAATCGACGACATACATCAACAGCTTCCTCTTCACTGGTAACATTTAATGAAATTTCCATAAGCTTGCTGCCACGTTCATATATACAGCCGGTAGCAAGGTATTCATTGGGACGGATTTTTGTATAATCTGTCTTAATTGAAGTTGTTTCTACAATCGCAAGCCGGTTTTTTTCAAGATATTCATCAATTTGCCGGCAGGTATCGGTAGGAAGCTGATTGCCAAAGAAACGAAGAGTTTCTTTGCCTATTTCAGCTATTGTGTAATACGATTTTTCATGAGTCTGATCGACAAGGATCATGGCATCTTCAGTAAGCTCGGATAAGGTTTGTTGGATAGACAGGTAATCAGTATAACCGGTTTCCAGAATGAAATCAGACAAAATGGCATTTGGCATAGGCTGGTCTGCCTGATTTAGAAAATATAAAATGATCAGCTTATATAGCTGCAGTGACTCCGGTGTCATAAATTTTCCTCCTTTCCCAAGCCTGGTACAGGTACAACAAATAATTAGCAGTTGACATATTGGCAGTTCAATTTATCGAAGACTAATTTTCATTGTACCAGACGACATCCTTGATAAAGATGTTTTATTTTCATTTGATGTGCAATATAATTTAATATCTCTCGTTTATTCAGACTCCATTGAGGAGCCAAAAGCAGATCCTTAGGTCCATCTCCTGTGAGACGATGTATTACGATATCTTGTGAGAGATGAGTAATACAATCCAGTAGGATATCAACATATTCATTTTTTGTCAATGGCTTTACCAAACCATTTTTTAAGTCCCTGGCCAAAGGAGTGCCTTTTAGAATATGTAAAAGCTGAAGCTTAATGCCATCTATACGCTGGTGGTTCAAATACTGTATCGTCTGCAGCATATCAGCTTTTGATTCTCCCGGAAGTCCCAGGATAACATGAGTGATCACAGGAATACCACGTTTTTTTAACTCACAGACGGTATTTTCATAGCAGGATAGGGGATATCCGCGATGGATAGCTTTTGCAGTACGGTCATGCATTGTCTGAAGTCCAAGTTCGATCCAGACAGGTTTTTTCTGCTGACATTCCGATAGCAGATTGTAAATTTCCGGGGAGAAGCAGTCTGGTCTGGTTGCAATAGACAAAACTGCAGTATCAGGATGTGCGATTGCTTCCAGATAAAGGCTGCGCAGGTATTCTATAGGGGCATATGTGTTACTAAATGCCTGAAAATATGCGATATATTTTCTGCCACAGAATTTTTGGCTGCTTTTAAGCCTTGTAATCCCCTCATTAAGCTGCCTGGTGACAATTCCCGAAAGAAGAGGTTCACCGGTATTTTGACTACTGCCTGAGCGGACCGAAGCAAATGCGTAAGAACGTGGTACGGCAAATTCCCCGGAGCCCCCCTCGCTGCAAAAGGTACAGCCTCCTATTCCTTTTGTACCATCTCGGTTTGGACATCCCATGCCTCCGTCTATGGCCACTTTATAAATTTTTTCGCCATATTGTTTTCTAAGAAAACAGTCCAGAGAATAATAAGGTTTCCCGTTCCATTGTCTGCATTTGTCTGTGTAAATGGCAGCTTCCGGAGAAGAGTGATATTTCCGTCTGGCCATAACGACTAATGGATATGATCCTTGATAGCTTGGGAAACAACCTTGGCAACACGCGGGTCAAAGGCTTCCGGCAGGATATTATCTTCATTGAGATCCTCGTCGGCAACAAGTCCGGCAATTGCATAAGCAGCTGCAAGCTTCATTTCTTCCGTGATCTGAGAAGCACGTCCCTCTAAGGCTCCTTTAAAAATGCCAGGGAAAGCGACAACATTATTGACCTGATTAGGAAAATCAGAGCGGCCGGTTCCGACCACGCGTGCTCCGGCTTTCTTGGCAACATCAGGCATGATCTCGGGAACAGGATTTGCCATGGCAAAGAGAATAGCATCTTTATTCATGGAAGCAACCATTTCCGGAGTCACGATATTTGGTGCGGAAACACCGACAAAGATATCAGCCCCTTTTAGTGCGTCTGCCAGTGTACCCTTTTTTTCTTCTAAATTTGTGACTTCCATCATTTCTCTCTGCATCCAGTTCAGATCAGCAGATTTCTTTGAGAGAATACCGGATTTATCACACATAACAACATCCGGAAAACCAAAGCGCAGTAAAAGTTTTGTGATGGCAACTCCGGCAGATCCGGCACCATTGACAACGACACGACAATTTTCTTTTTCTTTTTGAACAACCTTTAGTCCATTCATGATACCGGCAAGAACCACAATAGCCGTTCCATGTTGATCGTCATGGAAAACAGGGATGTTTAGAGCTTTTTTGAGACGTTCCTCAATTTCAAAACACCGGGGAGCGGAGATATCCTCAAGATTAATACCGCCAAATGCAGGGGCAATATTAATAACGGTCTGAACGATTTCGTCTGTATCCTGTGTATCAAGACAGATAGGAAAAGCATTTACACCACCGAATTCTTTAAAAAGAACGGCCTTTCCCTCCATAACCGGCATAGCAGCCTCCGGACCGATATTTCCCAGTCCAAGGACGGCACTGCCATCGGAGACAACCGCTACGGTGTTTGATTTGATCGTATATGTATAGGCTGCTTCTTTATCCTCAGCAATGACCTTACAAGGCTCGGCAACGCCTGGTGTATATGCGAGAGCAAGATCCTCGCGGGATTTTACCCGGCATTTTGGGGTTGTAGTTATTTTTCCATTCCACTCTTCATGAAGAGATAGTGCTTTTTGTTTTAGATCCATAATAGTGACCAAACCTTTCTTTAATCATAAATTGGCAGAAGCCATATAAATCTATGATATCATATTTTTATATTGAAGACAAGAAAATGAAATTGGCTATTTACAGAATATAAAATATTGTATATACTGAGGAAAACAGTCTGTCATCGGAATTCAATTATTCTTACTTTATTATTTTCAGAGTTTATTTCGTTGATGATTCAATTTTAGATTCAGATGTAATTAAAATTAAATATCATATCCAAAATGGAGGTTATGCATGGAAGAATTAGAGAAAATGTCATTAGTAGAGCTTCGTTTGTATGGAAGAAAGCTGGGAATGAAAAATGCTACGACATTTAAAAAGAAAGAGCTTATTGAAGAGATTATGAAGATTCAGGCTTCTCAGAAGGAAACCTCTTCTAAGGAGAAAAAGGCTCACGGATCAGCAAAAAATAAAAAAACGGGAGCAAAAACTGCTGTAAGAGGAAACGGCCAGTCTGTCAGAGAGAAAAAAACAGATAAAACGGCAGTGGATGTGCAGCCTGCCGGGGAAGCAGAGGAAGCAGTTGTACAAAATACAAGACGACAGACCAGAAGCGAGAGAAATACCAATATACATAGAAATAGAAATGAAGAACGTCCGGTCAGAAAAACAGACCGTAAACCGGTGAGAAGACAAGAAACTGAGGAACGGAATGCCGCAGCAGTACGGCCGGCAAAGCCGGTAGTCCGTGGTGGATATACTTCAAATTATCAGGATGTACCTGTGGTAAGAGAAGAAAGAAGATATGCAGGAAATCGTGGAGAAGACAGAAACGGCGGCCGAGAGGATCGTTACAGCCGGGATGGAAGGAATATCGGCCGAGAGGATCGTTACGAAAGAAACGAGAGAAACGATAGCCGGGAGGAACGTTACAGCCGGGATGGGAGAAATGGTGGCCGGGAGGATCGTTATGAAAGAAATGACAGAAACGATAATCACGAAGAGCGTTACAACCGGGATGACAGAAATAACAGTCGTGAGGAGCGTTATGGCGGTCATGATGATATTTCTCACGCAAACCATGTAAATCTCAGGGGAGATGCGGCAACCGTACCATTTTCGGAACTGGCACAGCTTGATAGTGGAGAGACAAAGACAGGTATTTTGGAGGTTATGTCGGAGGGATATGGTTTTGTACGATGTGACAATTATCTGCCGGGAGAAGCTGATGTATATGTATCTCCGGCAATGATCCGCCGCTTTGGGCTGCGCACGGGAGACATTCTGGTGGGGAATACCAGAATTAAGAATCAGAATGAAAAGTTCAGTGCATTACTTTACATTAATACAGTCAACGGATATACATTAGAAGAGACGGCAGGGAGAGTGAAATTTGAAAATCTCACACCGGTTTTTCCAAATGAAAGAATACGACTGGAAGTAGCCGGTGGTGGGAGCAGCAATATTTCTATGAGAATGATGGATCTGATCTCACCGATCGGAAAAGGACAGAGAGGTATGATCGTATCCCAGCCGAAAACAGGTAAGACAACGCTGTTAAAACAGGTTGCAAAGTCTGTGACGCACAATGATCCGAATATGCATCTGATCGTTTTGTTGATCGATGAACGGCCGGAGGAAGTGACTGATATCAAGGAATCTATTCAGGGAGAAAATGTAGAAGTTATTTATTCTACTTTTGACGAACTGCCGGAAAATCATAAAAGAGTTTCGGAAATGGTGATAGAAAGAGCCAAGCGTCTGGTAGAACACGGTGGAGATGTAATGATCTTGTTAGATTCCATAACACGTCTGGCAAGAGCTTATAATCTTACGGTGCAGCCAAGCGGGCGGACGTTATCCGGTGGTCTTGACCCGGCTGCCCTTTATATGCCGAAAAGGTTTTTTGGAGCTGCCCGTAACATGAGAGAGGGAGGAAGCCTCACAATATTAGCCACAGCTCTGGTCGATACCGGAAGCAAAATGGATGATGTAGTATTTGAAGAATTTAAGGGAACAGGTAATATGGAGATGGTCCTTGACAGAAGTCTTTCCGAAAAAAGACTGTTTCCTGCGATTGATCTGCCAAGATCAAGTACCCGGAGAGATGATCTGCTCCTGGACCATGAAGAGCTTGAAGCCAATTTCCTGATCCGTAAGGCATTTAATGGATCTAAGTCAGAAGAAGCAGTAGAAAATATTATTTCTATGTTCCGAAAGACAAAGAATAATGATGAATTAGTCCAACTGATCAAAAAAGTGAAAATTGTCTAAGAAAAAAGCTTGCATTTGAAAAAGTGCTATGATATACTGAGTAAGTTGTGTGTAAGTAATAGGTTATCCCTGTCAGGATAACGAAAGGAGGTTACTAACATCATGAGAGAAGGAATTCATCCTAATTATTATCAGGCAAAGGTTGTCTGCAACTGTGGAAATGAGTTTGTAACAGGTTCTACTAAGGAGGAGATCCATGTAGAAATCTGCTCTAAATGCCATTCATTCTACACCGGACAGCAGAAGGCTGCTAAAGCTCGTGGTGCGGTTGACAAGTTCAATCGTCGTTATGGCATGAACGCAAACTAGCGGGATATCCGGCCGGTTTATCCGGTCTTTCAAATGGTCACAGTACCTTTGTGGTATTGTGACCATTTGTGTTAAAAAAGTTTTAAACAGAGAGGAAACGAGACTATGAAATCATCAGGAATCGGAGGGCAGGCAGTTCTGGAAGGCGTCATGATGCGGAATAAGGACAGATATGCCGTAGCAGTTAGAAAGCCCGATGGAGAAATTTCTGTAAAAAACTGGGAAACAAAAAGTATCCGTGAAAAAAATATTTTACTTCGCCTCCCGATCATAAGGGGTGTTGTTGCATTTATAGAATCTCTTTTTCTTGGAATCAAGACATTGACATATTCCTCCGGTTTTTTGGAGGAGGAAGAAGACGGAGGAAAGACAGGTGCAGTAAGTGCCGATGGAGAAGTCTCCGGAAAAAGAGAAATGTTTGAGAATATTTTGATCGTGTTATTGTCGATCGTTCTGGCAGTCGGTTTTTTTATGCTGCTTCCTTTTATAGTATCTGAGCTGTTTAGCGGAAAGGTTAATTCCCCGAAAATGCAGATTCTCATTGAGGGAACACTGAAAATATTGCTTTTTCTGGGCTATGTGGCTGCCATTTCTTTTTTGAGTGATATTAAACGTACTTATATGTATCATGGTGCAGAGCATAAGACGATTAATTGTGTAGAAAACGGTTTGGATCTGACGGTGGAAAATGTCAGAAAGCAGTCAAGATATCACAGACGATGTGGCACTAGTTTTTTGTTACTGGTTATATTTGTAAGTATTATCTTCTTTTTATTTATTTCCATCGACAATTTGTGGCTGAGGATGCTTTATCGTGTATTGCTGATCCCTGTCGTAGCCGGTGTTTCTTTTGAGCTGATCCAGTTTGCGGGAAATACAGATAACCGTGTTGTGATATTCCTGAGTAAACCGGGACTCTGGCTGCAGAAATTGACAACCAAAGAACCGGATGATGAGATGATCGAAGTGGCAATCGCATCTGTTGAAGCGGTATTTGACTGGAGAGCCTATCAGACTGAGGCGAAAAAGGAAATAGAAGAAAAGAAAAGAAAAAAGAAAAACAGAAAAAAAGAGAAAAAGGAAAATGGTATAAAGAAACAGGAGATGGAAGAAACTGCTGTATCGGAAGATGATCTGGCATGGAGCCGGGAAGCATCTTTGTCCGAAACTCAAAAGACAGAGGTTTCTAAGAAGGATGCGAAGTCTGAGGAGGAAAAAACTGTCAGACCGGAGAAAAAGGATATAAAGAGTTCAAAGAAGAGAGAAGAGGAAGTAAAGGAGACAGAGACAAAGGTAGTAGAAAGAACTCCGGAAAAAACTACGGACGCAGCTGATCAGACAGAGACAGGCAGGAAGAAGGAAGAAAAGATAAAAGAAACTTCTAGAGATAGAGAAAATCGTTCATCGAAATCAGAAAGAGGACAGAAGAAAAAGACAGGAAAGATGTCTGTACTTGACAGGTTCCCACGGTCAAAGAAGCGGCGTGAATTAGAAGAAAGAGAGGCCAGATATCGGAACCGGGCTGCAGAGCGTATGCGTCAGATCAAGGAGCAGGAAGAAAGAGAAGCGGCTCATGAGAGAGCATATCTTGCGGCAAGAAAACGTACCGAAGAGAGACTTGCCGCAACACAGGAGCTTCCAAAGCTTGATAATGTAAAGACTGCGGCACCGAAGGTAGATATAGAATCGGATCAGGATGATCTGAAAAGCCTGGATCGTTTCTTTGATGAATAAGATTCTTTGATAAATGATAGGAAATGGACTCAGCAATGAGGATCATGTGAAAAAGGACTTTTCATGTAGCGGTTATTTGTATCTGCGGTTCAAAACCTGCATGACTGTAGAAGGGAATGGAAAATCTCTATGAATTGGCGAGAGCTTTTAAAGGTTGGAAAAGAAAGACTCATCCGGGCAGAAATTGAAGATGCGGATTGCGATGCCTGGATCCTTTTGGAGTATATAAGCGGTCTGGACCGTGCCCGGTTCTTTCTATATGAACAGGAGACGGTTCCGACAGATGTGATCACCAAATATACGGAAATGCTGGAACAGAGAAGCTGTCATATACCGGTTCAGCATCTGACGGGAAGCCAGGAGTTTATGGGACTGGAATTTATGGTTACTCCTGATGTTTTGATTCCACGGCAGGATACAGAGCTGTTGGTGGAAACAGTTTTACCATATGTCAAAGGAAAGAAAGTTCTGGATGTATGTACCGGTTCCGGGTGTATTGCTATTTCATTAGCTCTGCTGGGACAAACGTCGGCAACAGATGCTGTAGATATATCTGAAAAGGCATTAAAGGTTGCAAAAATAAATGCCGGCAGGCTTCATGCACCGGTAGATTTTTACCAGGGAGATTTATTGGAGGATATCAAAGGGACATATGATGTGATCGTATCGAATCCGCCATATATTGCATCCGGGGAGCTGCAAAAATTGATGCCAGAGGTTCATGACCATGAGCCGGAGCTGGCATTGGATGGCGGCACGGATGGACTTGACTTTTATCCGAGGCTGCTGCAGGAAGTGACAAAGCATCTTGCACCGGGAGGAATATTTGCGGTAGAGATAGGATATGATCAGGGAGTGGCAGTCAGGGAAATGTTTCGCAGGAATCATTTCGAAGATGTAAAATGTCATCAGGATCTATGTGGAAAAGACAGAGTGATAATAGGAAGATATCAATAGAGAAAATAGGAGGAAGAAAAATGTTTGACCGTTTGGAAGATTTGGCACGGAGTTTAGAGGAGATCAATATGCAGCTGACAGATCCGGATGTGATCAATGATCAGAATAAATATCGTCAGTTGATGAAGGAACAGAGTGAACTGACTCCAATCGTGGAAAAATATAAGGAATATCGTGAGGCAAAGGATGGCATTGAGGAAAGTCTCCAGATGCTGGAGGAAGAGAGCGATGAAGAAATGCGCGAGCTTGCCAAGGAAGAGTTATCAGAATGTCGCGACAAGGTGGAAAAATGTGAGCAGGAATTAAAAATCCTGATGCTGCCTAAGGATCCTAATGATGACAAGAATGTAATCGTTGAGATACGTGGAGGAGCAGGTGGAGATGAGGCTGCTCTTTTTGCGGCAGATCTGTTCCGGATGTATTCTAAGTTTGCAGAGACAAATCATTGGAAAGTGGAGGTTATGAGTGCAAACGAAAATGGAATTGGTGGTTTTAAAGAAATCGTATTTATGGTCAATGGTTTAGGAGCTTACTCCAAATTAAAATATGAAAGTGGGGTACACCGTGTTCAGAGAATTCCGTCGACAGAGTCAGGCGGCCGTATTCACACATCTACAGCCACAGTTGCTATTATGCCGGAGGTGGAGGAAGTAGATGTACAGGTCGATCCAAAAGATTGCAAGATTGATGTTTTCCGTGCATCCGGAAATGGCGGACAGTGTGTAAATACGACGGATTCCGCAGTTCGTATCACGCATATTCCGACAGGTATTGTAGTTTCCTGTCAGGATGAGAAATCTCAGTTGAAAAATAAGGACAAAGCAATGAAGGTTCTGCGTTCCAGAATTTATGATCTGGAGAGAGAAAAGGCAGAGAGTGAGCAGTCTGCAGAACGTCGAAGTCAGGTGGGAACCGGAGACCGCTCCGAGAAAATCCGTACCTACAATTTTCCACAGGGACGTGTTACCGATCACCGGATCAAATTCACCAGTCATCGTTTGAATGAGATTCTGGATGGAGATCTGACAGAGCTTTTGGACAATATTATTGCAGTAGACCAGGCGGCTAAGCTGGCAAAAATGAATGAGGAAGCATAACGAAAGAGGATTAAGGAAATGGAATTCTGGGATATATATGATGAAAATAAAAAACGCACAGGCCGGACAATGAAGAGAAATGACTGGTGTCTGAAGGAAGGAGAATACCATCTGTCTGTACTCGGAGTGATCTGCCGGAGTGATGGCAGATTTTTGATCACAAAACGTGCCATGGATAAGGAATGGGCTCCCGGATGGTGGGAAGTGCCGGGAGGCGGTGTTCAGGCAGGCGAAGCTTCGGAGGATGCTGTCGTAAGGGAAATTAAAGAGGAGACAGGCCTTGATGTGTCTGGTGCGGATGGTGGATTGTTTCTAACATATCGCAGAGAAAATCTCAAAGAAGGGGATAATTATTTCGTTGATGTCTACCGCTTTTGCATGGAGTTTGACGAGAGTGACGTAAAGGTTCAGAAAGAAGAGGTCGGAGGATTTTTGATCGCTGACCGTAAAGAGATCGAGCAATATGGGAAGGAAGGGATATTCCTTCACTATGATAGTATCAGAGGAGTGTTTGAGTAAAGATAAGATAAACAGATGTGTTTTTAGTGATCCGCGGAGTTTTCTATGATTTTGTGTATAGAATATGGTGCTGCAGAATATTATATTATTTGGATATTAGCTGAAAATATAAAATATCAATTAAGAAGTGTCTGAAGGTATTGTGTTCAATAGTGTATCATAGTATAATTATATTGGAAGTAAATATTTTAAGTATGCCTTTTTTGATAGAAGACATATGATGTTTTGCTTGGGGAATCCTCAATAAAATAAATAGGAATGCGAGAGAAAAAGCTGCTCCGATTTGTTTTATGGCAATCCTACGTAAAGTAGAGAAAGTGAGGAAGAATATGGCAAAGCAGACAAAAAGAATCGAAGATTTAGAGATTTGGGATGATTTCATGTTTGGGGTGGTAATGCAGAAAAAAGAACTGTGTAAACCACTTTTGGAAATGATTCTTCAGGTAAAGATTAAAGATATTAAATATCTGGAACTCCAGAAAACCATAAGAAATCGGTATGATGCTAAAGGCATCCGGCTTGATGTATTTGTGGACGATGGAGAAGAAACAGTATATAATATTGAAATTCAGACCACGAATCAAAAGAATCTCCCTAAAAGGATACGCTATTACCGTGGCATGATTGACTTAAATATTTTGGAAAAAGGCAGAGATTACAGTCAATTGAAGAAAAGTTATGTGATTTTTATCTGTAACTATGATCCCTTTAAAAGGGGGCAATGTATTTATCGGTTTGAAAATCTTTGTACTGACGATCCGGAACTAAAACTCGGTGATGACGCAGTTGCAATCATTGTAAATCCGTATGGAAACAATGATGCTGAGATGGGAAAAGGCTTTTCTTCATTTATGGAGTATCTAAGAAGCGGAAAGGTGACAGATGCCTACACGGAATTATTGGCTGATGAGGTAGATTCTGTTAGGTCTAGTGAAGAATGGAGGCGTGAATATATGCTCTTAATTGAACGAGATCGTGAAAATCAGGACATTGGTGAAAAGAGAGGGGCCAAAAAAACTTCATATAAAAATGCAGAAAACCTTTTTAAAAATGGAGCAACATATGATCTTGTCAGAAAATCAATATCCAGAGATGATCTTTCGGATGAAGAACTAAAAAATATATATGACTCCGTTATGCATATGATTTAACAATTGGAAAGATTTTTCAAGGAGAGACGGGAAAATTCTCGTCTCTTTTTGGTGTAGCAGTTTTATTTTGGATTTCGGGTTTAAAAATTATAGACAATCTTGTTATATCATTAAATTAATATGTGAATAGGTTTTAAGATATAAGATTTGTCGGAATGAAATAAAACTATTGAAAATAAGAAAAGGGAGGATGGAAAATATGGATTTACGCAGAGAAAAGAAATGTATTGTGGCAGGAGCCCTGCTCATATCGATGATATTTTCATCAATTCCCGCAAATTGTGCGGCAGAGGGTGAGATGGATGTGAATGGGGAGTCATTCTTTGAATGTACAGAGTTTCATTATGGTGCGGTTCCGAATGAGAGGCTTCTTCCGGTGGAGAGAGAAAGCTGTACCGGGGAGGAATGGACAGGGACCGGAAATAATCTGGATATCACATCTGTGAATACACTGCCGGACAGTTCCAATTTAATTCCGTACAGTGATGTGAAAACAGCTTATTATGGGGCAAGAGATTATGCAAGAGAGAAATCTGACAGATATCAGCTTTTGACCGGAGAAGGACAGGAATGGGATCTTACAGTCCTGGATTCACCTAAGGAGGCTGATGCGTTGGGTGAATTTGAAAAGGCAGGGTATCAGGAGAAGAAAGAGGATGGATGGAAAAGTGTGACTCTTCCGGCAAGCTGGACCAGTTATGGATTTGACCATTCCATTTATACGAATTCTGTAATGCCGTTTGAACAAAGCATGGATTTTCCGGAAGCCCCGGTAGATAAGAATCCGGTGGGACTTTATCGCAGAGAGTTCACGGTGGATGATTCACTGATGCAGGATAATGGAAAAATATATATTACCTTGGGAGGAGTGGAATCAGCGTATTATTTGTATGTGAATGGAGTGGAGGCAGGCTATAGTGAGGATAGTTATGATCCGCATACTTTTGATATCACGGATCTGCTGAATAAAAAAGGAGAGAAGAATCTATTAGCCGTCCGGGTTATGAAATTTTGTGATGGAACCTGGCTGGAGGATCAGGATATGATCTACGACGGTGGTATTTTCCGGGATGTGTATCTGACGGGAACTCCGGCTGTTCATATGCAGGATTACACAGTAAAGACACAGCTTTATGATGATTATACATTTGCTAATGTTCATGTGACACTGGACACAGCGAATGATTCTGTGGCAGAGAGTGGCAGCATGGCTGCAAGGGTTTCTCTTTATGATGATAAGGAGAAGCTTGTAACATCTGTAGATACAGAGGTAGGGAAGGTAGCTTCCGGCAGGAAGGAAAGTACAGAGCTTGATCTTGATGTAGATGCCCCAAAGCTTTGGGACTGTGATCATCCGAATCTGTACACAATGGTAATATCTTTATATGACAGGGATTCGGGACTGCATTATGAAAGTATTAGTCAGAATATTGGATTCCGTCAGTTGGAATTTACATCAACGAAGGTGACGGATGATGGAAAATATAATAATGATACAGATTATTATGACATGGTGACATTGAACGGAAAGCGTCTGATGATCAAGGGAGTGAACAGACACGATACGGATGTAGAGACAGGAAAATATGTTTCTAAGAAGATTTATGAAACAGATATTCGTCTGATGAAGGAAAATAATATCAATGCCGTGAGAACGTCTCATTATCCGAATGATGATTATTTTTATTATCTTTGTGACAAATATGGTCTGTATGTAATGTGTGAAAGCAACAATGAGTCTCATGCGATATATTCCAATGAAGGACAATTAAGCAGACTGGAGACAGCAGCACTTACAAGACAGTCTGCGTCTTATGAAAGGTTTAAAAATACTACATGCAATTTATTCTGGTCTATAGGAAATGAATCCAGTCAGGGATGGTCTGAGAGAGATGGCAACTATGCGAATGGAATGTTTGCACACCTTGTTCAGTTCTTTAAAGACAGGGATAGCAGCCGGATGGTCCATTATGAAGGAATGAGTGGTGGGCGAAAGGGTTCTACAGGCATTGATATGGTAAGTCATATGTATTATGATCCTGCAAGCATTATGTCCTATGCACAGGATAAAAGCCGTATGCCATTTATATTGTGTGAATATGATCATGCGATGGGAAATGCAGTAGGTAATTTAAAGGAATACTGGGATATTATCCGCAAATACGATAATATGCTTGGCGGATTTATCTGGGATTGGGTAGACCAGTCAAGAAAAGTTGCGATCGATGATGGTGACTGGGACTATTATGGACAGGAAAAAGCACATACCAGTGGTCTTTATGATCTTAAGGGATATTATTTAGGATACGGTGGAGATTGGGGAAACAGTTATTCGGGAGATAAGAATTTCTGCCAGAATGGTCTGTTGTCAGCAGACAGAGATCCTCAGCCCGAGATCAAGGAAGTAAAATATCAATATCAGAATTTTTGGTTTACATCAAAGGATGATATATTAAAGGATCAGACGATTCATGTAAAAAATGAGAGTATATCCGATGAATTGTCAGAGTATGAAACAATCTGGCAGCTTAGGGAAAATGATACAGTGATCGATCAGGGAACTGTTACAGAAAATGTAGGACCACAGCAGGAAAAGGACATTATAATACCATTTACTTTGCCGTCAGATAAGAAAAAAGGAGCACAGTATTATCTGAATATTTCGGTTAAGACGAAGGATGCAAAGGGGATATTGCACAAGGATCAGGAAATCGCTTATGCACAGATTCAGGTTGCAGAGGATGCACAATGCGGTTATCACAAGTGGCAGGGAGATGAAGTGAACGTAGAAAAAAATGATTCCGGTTATGAGATATCCGGAAAGGATTTTCATTTCCGGTTTGATGCAGCTGATGGGACTATGTCAGACTATTATTACGGGGATAAGCTTCTGATAAAAAAGGGACCACAGCCTAATGTTTTCCGGGCAAAGCTGGATAATGACAGAACCAAGTATTCCGATTTTATGTCTTATCTGACAATGGATGGAGAACCGGAAGTATCACGAAGTGAAGATGGATGTCCTGTGATCACGGTAAAGTGGCTTTCTTCTTATAAAATAGATACCAAGACTAATGAACCAGGCGTGGTCACAATGAAATACACGATTGAAAATAACGGAGCAGTGACAGTAGATGTTCATTATGATCTGACAAAGACAAAGGCGAA
This sequence comes from Lachnospiraceae bacterium, assembly GCA_022774505.1. Lineage (GTDB taxonomy): Bacteria > Bacillota > Clostridia > Lachnospirales > Lachnospiraceae > Jutongia. The sequence goes on along the minus strand of JALFLW010000122.1, from coordinate 49,682 downwards.
AAAGCTAGCTAAGCTTGGAACAATTATGACGCTGGCAGAGGGAATGGAACAGGTACAATGGTATGGAAACGGTGACAGCGAAAGTTATAATGACAGACAGAGTTATACCAGAAAAGGAGTCTATGATACGACGGTTTCCGATATGTATTATCCATTTGCGATGCCTCAGGACTGTGGTAATCTGACAGGGGTGAAATGGATCAGGATATCACAAAAAGATGAGAACAACAGTATATTGATCTGCGCAGGGACGGATATAAATGCCTCTGCACTTCATTTTAGTCCAAAACAGCTGCAGGATGCGGCCCATGTTAATAAATTGAGTCCGTCAAAGGATACTTATCTAACGATAGATGGTCTCGTAAAAGGAACCGGAAATGGTTCCTGTGGTTATGAAACTCTGAGTGATTATCAGGTTCCACAAAAGGTGTTTGATTACAGATATACAATTATTCCGGCCGGTCAGGAGACGGATTCTATGGAGACATCTGTAGAGTATAGACAGAGCGATAACAAATCTGTCCTGCCGGAACCAACAGTATTGCCGGAGGCACCGGTACGTCCCTCAGACAGACCGGTAGTACGTCCTACAAGAAAACCGGCAAATCCAGCCATTACACCGGCTGCGTCTCAGAATGTACCGACACCGGTACCGACAGCAGAGACATCGTCAAAACCGGCAGGAGAGGAGAAAACAGCCGTACCTGCATTACAGCCGTCTGCATCAGCAAACGCAGATGCAGTTACTCCCGGGGGTACTTCACCGGATGTCACGGCACCGACAGCAGTACCCGCTGATAAAGCGAAAAAAGTCACGGTCAAAAAGGTTACCGGAGTGAAAGGAAAGTCATATTCTAAAGGAATTTCACTCAGCTGGAAAAAGCAGTCGGCAAAGTATTATATTGTTGCATACAGTACCTCAAAAAAGAGGCTCTCAGCACTTAAAAACGGCCAAAAGAAATCGGCAGGTGTGAAGCTGTATATGGTGAAAAAGAATAGAGCAGAATTAAAGAAGTTAAAGAAAGGAAAGAGATATTATATTAAAGTATGTGCAACAAATAAAAAGTTTTTGGATCTGGGAAAATGGTCTGCAGTGACAGCGGTAAGATATAAAAAGAAATAAAAATGAAAAAAGAAACATAAACTGCCGGCGATCTCTCGTTGATTCTCCTATAGGAGTATGGTACAATAATTTTTATCAGTTTTTAACGGAAAATAACAAAAAAGGAGTAATTAACGTGAAAAAGAAAAGTAGTTTTAGCGGCCAGATCGGATTTGTTCTGGCAGCAGCAGGAAGTGCTGTAGGAGTGGGAAATTTATGGCGTTTTCCTTATCTGGTAGCGAGAGACGGTGGCGGTTTGTTTCTTATCATTTATCTTGTTCTTGAACTTACCTTTGGATTTACATTGCTGACGACAGATATTTCCATTGGACGAAAAACCGGACAGAGTGCTATTAAGGCATATGAAACGATGCGGCCGGGCTGGAAGAAACTGGGTTTTTTGACATTTATGGTTCCGGTGCTTATCATGACATATTATGCAGTGATCGGTGGATGGATCCTGAAATACTTTCTTGTATTTTTGACAGGAGCCTGTAAAGATGCGGCAAGGGATTCGTTTTTTACAGGTTTTATAACAAATACATCCTCTGTGTGGTTTGGACTGATCTTTATGCTGGTGACAGTGCTGATCGTCTATAATGGGGTAGAAGGTGGAATTGAGCGATGCAGCAGATTTATCATGCCGGTGCTTCTGGTCATGGTTGTGGGGATCGCTGCATTCTCATTGACATTGAAATTTAAGGGGGCAGACGGAGTGGTGCGTACCGGATTGGATGGACTGAAAGTCTATCTTATTCCTGATGTGTCCGGCATGACTGTTTCAAGATTTCTACAGGTTACTTTGGATGCCATGAGTCAGTTGTTCTTTTCATTAAGTGTATCCATGGGAATTATGATCACGTATGGTTCTTATGTGAAAAAGGATGTGGATCTGAACAAGTCGGTCGCCCAGATCGAAGTGGTGGATACTGCAGTAGCATTCCTGGCAGGTATTATGATCATACCGGCAATATATGTATTTTCCGGTATGGAGGGGATGGCAGCAGGTCCTAGTCTGATGTTTGTGGCACTTCCTAAGACATTTTATGCCATGGGGACAGTGGGACGTATCATTGGCCTTGTATTCTTTCTGCTGGCAGCTTTTGCGGCATTGACTTCATGCATTTCTGTGTTGGAATCGATTACTGCGAATTGTATGGAAATATTTCATACAGAGCGTAAAAAGACTACATTGATCCTTGGTGGGATCTATCTGGCTGCTACGGCTGTGATCGCACTGGGGTACAGTATTTTTTATCTGGAAATTCCTCTTCCAAACGGAACGACAGGGCAGCTGCTGGATATTATGGATTATATCAGCAATAGCTTTTTGATGCCGTTTATTACCATTTTTTCTACCATATTGGTTGGCTGGCTTGTAAAACCAAAATGGGTTATTGAGGAGATGGAACATCCAAATGGCAGATTTTCCAGAAAATATCTTTATATCGTAATGATCAAATTTGTAATGCCGGTAATCATGCTTATCCTGTTTTTGCAGTCTACAGGGCTTTTGGACAGACTGCTGGCGATGATCAAATAGGTTGGAATGCTATATGGCTGATTAATGCTACATAGTTTAAAGCTATGCAGATTAAAGCCGTATAGCATTTTTGCCTTGTAATCAGAAGCAAAATGTGGTAAACTAGCGGACGGTAAATAAACAAATGATTTAGGGAGGTAACAAATGTCAGAAAATACTTGTCTTGAGAAACAGCCGTTATCCCAGGAGATGCTGGACAAGATCGATGCATATTGGCGTGCTGCCAATTATCTGTCTGCAGGTCAGCTTTATCTGTTGGATAATCCGCTGATGAAAGAGCCATTAACCATGGATCATATTAAAAAGAAAATTGTAGGTCACTGGGGAACTGTCCCTGGACAGAACTTCGTTTATGTGCATTGTAATCGTGTTATTAAACGTTATGACCTCGATATGATCCTTTTATCCGGTCCGGGACATGGTGGAAACTTCATGATCGCCAATACGTATCTGGAGGGATCTTACAGTGAGATCTATCCGAATATCAGTCAGGACGAAGAGGGTATGAAGAAGATGTTTAAGCAGTTCTCATTCCCTTGTGGTGTACCTAGCCATTGTGCACCGGAGACACCGGGTTCTATTAATGAGGGTGGTGAGCTTGGTTATTCAATTGCTCATGCATTTGGTGCAGTATTTGATAATCCGGATCTCATTGCTACTGTAATCGTTGGTGATGGTGAGGCTGAGACAGGTCCTCTGGCTACCTCTTGGCAGTCAAATAAATTCCTGAATCCGATCACAGACGGAGCGGTTCTTCCTGTTCTGAATCTGAATGGATACAAGATCAGCAATCCGACAATCTTCTCACGTATCTCCCATGAAGAGATCGAGAGTTACTTTGTAGGCTGTGGCTGGGAGCCGATCTTTGTTGAGGGTGATGATCCTATGACTATGCATAAGCTCATGGCAGAGGCAATGGATGAAGCTGTTGAGAAGATTAAGGCAATTCAGGAAAATGCCCGCAAGAATAATGATCCGGAGCGTCCAAAGTGGCCAATGATCGTTCTTCGTACACCAAAGGGATGGACAGGACCAAAGGTTGTCGATGGACAGCAGATCGAGGGATCTTTCCGTGCACATCAGGTGCCGATCACTATGGAGAAACCGGATGAGCATCTGCCGCTTCTGAAGGAATGGCTGGAAAGCTATCGCCCGGAGGAACTCTTTGATGACAAGGGTACGCTGATTCCAGAGCTTGCTGAGCTGGCACCAAAGGGAGATGCCAGAATGGGAGCAAATCCACATGCAAATGGTGGTCTTTTGATGAAAGATTTAAGACTTCCTGATTTCCGTGAATATGGTATTGAGGTAGATCCTGGTAAGACAAAGGCACAGGATATGATCGAACTTGGTGGATATATCCGCGATATTTTTGTATTAAATAGAGAGAATCAGAATTTCCGTATCTTCGGTCCGGATGAGAGCATGTCAAACCGTCTGTACAAGGTGTTTGAGGCAGAGAACAGAGATTGGAACGCAGAGCTTCTCGATTCTGATGATTGTCTGGCTAGAAACGGTCGTATCATGGATGGTATGCTTAGTGAGCATATGTGTGAAGGATGGCTGGAAGGTTATCTGTTGACAGGACGTCATGGATTTTTTGCAAGTTACGAAGCATTTATCCGTGTTGTAGATTCTATGGCTGCACAGCATGCAAAATGGCTGAAAGTCTGCAATCAGCTGACATGGAGACGTCCAATCGCTTCTTTGAACTTTATCCTGACATCGAATGTATGGCAGCAGGATCATAATGGATTTACGCATCAGGATCCTGGATTCCTTGATCATATTGCTAATAAGAAAGCAGACGTTGTCCGTATGTATCTGCCACCGGATACAAACTGTCTGTTATCATGCTTTGATCATTGTGTTAAGAGCAAGAATTATGTCAATGCTATCGTAGCATCAAAGCATCCAAGCTATCAATGGCTGAATATGGAGCAGGCTGTTAAGCATTGTACCCAGGGTGTAGGAATCTGGGAGTGGGCCAGCAATGATGAAGGTCAGGAGCCGGATCTTGTTATGGCATGCTGTGGTGATACACCGACATTGGAGACAATGGCTGCAGTTACAATTCTTCGTGATGAGCTTCCGGAGCTTAAGATCCGTGTTGTAAACGTAGTCGATCTGTTTAAGCTGGAGTCTAATCATAAGCATCCTCATGGTCTCAGTGACAGTGAATACAATGCAATCTTCACAACAGACAAGCCGGTAATCTTTGCATTCCATGGTTATCCGACATTGATCCATGAGCTTACGTATCGTCGTGATAATCAGAACGTATCGGTTCATGGTTATCAGGAGGAAGGTACGATCACAACGCCATTTGATATGAGAGTCCAGAATGAGATTGATCGTTTTAATCTCGTAAAAGATGCGATCATGCATCTGCCACAGCTTGCAAATCGTGGTTCTTATCTGATCCAGAAGATGAATGATAAGCTCGTAGAGCATAAGCAGTATATTGCGGAGTATGGTCAGGATCTGGAAGAGGTTCGTAATTGGGAGTGGCATACCCCTGATAATAAATAAAAAAGTATAAATTGTTTAAAACAATTTTGGAGGGCAAAACGCGGGTTTTGCCCTCTTTTAGTGTATAAAAAAAACATTTTCCTATACACTAAAAAAGAGTGCCCCTTCATCAGGGACACCCTTTCTTTATATACTTATAAAACCTATTGAACTTTTGTGGGAGGAATTACAGCTGAGGACCTGCAGCAACAAGTGCCTTACCAGCTTCATTACCTTCATATTTAGCGAAGTTCTTGATGAATCTCTCAGAAAGATCCTTAGCCTTAGCTTCCCATTCAGAAGCATCAGCATAAGTATCACGAGGATCAAGGATTCCTGTATCAACACCGTTAAGCTCTGTAGGAACCTCAAAGTTGAAGTAAGGAATCTTCTTGGTAGGAGCGTTTACAATATCACCATTCAGGATTGCATCAATGATTCCACGAGTATCCTTGATAGAGATACGCTTTCCTGTTCCGTTCCATCCTGTATTAACAAGATATGCCTTAGCACCGTTTGCTTCCATCTTCTTAACAAGCTCCTCAGCATACTTTGTAGGATGCAGCTCCAGGAATGCCTGACCGAAGCAAGCAGAGAAAGTAGGAGTTGGCTCTGTGATTCCACGCTCTGTACCTGCAAGCTTTGCTGTAAATCCAGAAAGGAAATAGTACTGTGTCTGCTCCGGAGTCAGAATAGATACCGGAGGGAGTACGCCGAATGCATCTGCAGACAGGAAGATTACGTTCTTTGCTGCCGGTGCAGAAGAGATAGGACGTACAATATTCTTAATATGATCAATTGGATAAGAAACACGAGTATTCTCTGTTACGCTCTTATCAGCGAAATCAATCTTTCCATCATCTGCAACAGTTACGTTCTCAAGGAGAGCGTCACGCTTGATTGCATTGTAGATGTCAGGCTCAGATTCGATATCAAGGTCGATAACCTTAGCGTAGCATCCACCCTCAAAGTTGAATACACCGTTATCATCCCAGCCGTGCTCATCATCACCGATCAGGAGACGCTTAGGATCTGTAGAAAGTGTTGTCTTACCTGTACCGGAAAGACCAAAGAAGATTGCTGTGTTCTTTCCGTCAAGGTCTGTATTTGCAGAGCAGTGCATAGAAGCCATGCCACTAAGTGGAAGGAAGTAGTTCATCATAGAGAACATACCTTTCTTCATCTCTCCGCCGTACCATGTATTTACGATAACCTGCTCTTTGCTTGTGATATTGAACATAACTGCTGTCTCAGAGTTAAGACCCAGCTCCTTGTAGTTCTCTACCTTAGCTTTAGAAGCGTTGTAAACAACGAAATCTGGTTCAAAGTTCTCAAGCTCCTCAGCGGTTGGCTTGATGAACATGTTTGTTACGAAATGTGCCTGCCATGCTACCTCTACGATGAAACGGATTGCCATACGGGTATCCTTGTTTGCACCACAGAAAGCATCAACAACATACAGCTTCTTGTTTGAAAGCTCTTTGATTGCCAGCTCTTTAACTGATTTCCAAGCTTCCTGAGTAGCAGGATGGTTATCATTCTTGTACTCGTCAGAAGTCCACCATACAGTATCCTTAGACTTGTCATCCATAACGATGAATTTGTCTTTTGGAGAACGACCGGTATAGATACCTGTCATAACGTTCACTGCACCAAGCTCGCTGACCTGACCTTTTTCATAGCCTGTCAACTCCGGCTTTGTCTCTTCTTCGAAAAGTACCTCATAAGAAGGGTTGTAAACAATCTCAGTAGTTCCGGTAATGCCATACTTGCTTAAATCAATTTGTGCCATGTTTCTTAACCTCTTTTCTTTAAATTTGTACGGATTAATAATTTACCGCAAGAGCAGAAATTTCCTGCGAATGCAGAAATTATGAAACTGTTCCTGAAAGTGACCTGATTAAGCCACTCTTTTTCAGAATACCATATTAACTTTCGAAAATCAATATGCATTTGGGCCATTTTCCCTGTATGCCCATGGGAATTTTAAAGTCCGGCAGAAGGGAAAGGGAATGGAGAGATTATTTTTCAGTGGAAAAGGGGATGATTTTATTATTGGAGGATGAATCTATGTCATATTATTATAGGATAGAAAACGGAAGAATCAGGGGGCTTTCCAAGGAGAATATAGGAAAGGAAGATAAGCCGGTGCTGGCTGTTTTAGAGAATAAAGAAGCTGCAAAAAACCTGTTTTTGCAGTCATTAGGATATTCGACAGTCTGTGGCACAAATGTGATCCGGCTTTGTAAGGTAGAAATCCATCCGTGTTTCATGTATGGAACGTATCGCACGCCGTTTCCGGATAAGCAGGGCGGCCGGTTTGCCTTTATACTGGATAGAGATCATCTGTACTTTATCGAAGAAAATAAATTTGCCCAAAGGCTTCTTTATGATCTTCAAAAAATATTTTTGGAAAAAGAAGGTGGTGTCGGGACTGTTTTGGAAGCAGTTATAGAAAACTTATTAAAAGATGATCTGGAAAGACTGGCTCAAATGGAAATACAGCTCGCACATCTGGAGGACGAGATGCTCTCAGGAAATATCAGTGCATTTGATCAAAAGATCATAGGCATCCGAAAAGAAATACTCCGTTATTCCCATTATTATCTGCAATTGCAGGAGATCACAGATGCACTTCTTAAGAATGATCTTGAGATATTTTCTCAGGAAGACCTGCGTAGACTTAGGCTGCTCAGGGAAAAGACAGGACGTTTTCATCAGGAGGCGTGTCTGCTGAGGGAGTATTCTATTCAGATCAGGGAGGTATATCAGGCACAGATTGAGATCCGGCAGAATAAGATCATGAAAACGCTGACAGTGGTAACTGCGATTTTTCTGCCTTTGACATTGATCGCCGGCTGGTATGGCATGAATTTTTCGTATATGCCGGAGCTTCATTGGAGATATGGATATCCATTGGTGATCGTATTAAGTATCCTTATTGTGTCAGTTTCCCTTTACCTGTGCCATAAAAAACGTTTTTATAAATAAAACGGGCATATTTTTTCTGACCGGTGATATTGAGATGGATGCCGTCCTGATAAAACCAGTCCGGATGTTTTCTACCTTCCTTTGACCATGCAATGACCTGTACATTGGGATTTGCTTTGGCTACCTTACGGATCGTTTTGTTTACATTTTCCTGTACAGGAAGATTGCGGCCATAGGCATCGATCCAGTATATAGTACGATCCGGACCAAGATAGTCAATGAGTTTTTGAGCTGTGGAGGAATTAAAGCATCCATTCGTTCCGAGGGCGATAATGACGGTATCAGCGAGTTTGCCCTGTCGATCCATATTTTTTGCAATATCCAGCCCCTGCACGACCTGGCGGGATATTTTGGCATCGATGAAAGTATTTTTATAGATCTTTTTGAAGGCAGGAGCTGCTCCGAGAAATACGGAATCTCCAATTACGGAAACAGGATCGTTTATCTTGGAAGCACAAAAGGTCTCGGTCGGCTTTTTGTATTGCTTTTCTGGACGCTTTGGCGTGGAATTATGAGAAGAAACAGAAGAGGGCAGGGCAGATGCTTTAACCGGTGCGGTGGATATAGCAGCAGGCGATTCCTCGTCCCGGGCCAGTTCGCAGGCATTTTTTTCTAATTCTTTTTCAAGTCGATTTGCATCGGATGATGGTGCGGTAATGATGCCGTATGCACCAATGCAGATCCCTGCTGTCAAAAAGAATGTTCTCAGGTATTTTAGAATGTGGTGAAATTTATTTTTTGTCTGTTTCATAGTTGTTCTCCTTATATGTAATTATTATTGTTTTTCTTCGTTCTCCGGAGATGTTTGCGGAGTGTCATTTATTTTTGCAGGCTTGCAAGGATCAGGACAATGACCGGATAATGCCATAAATAAATGGAGTAGCTGTGTCTTCCTAAAAGAGCAGCAGGCGAGGAAAGAGGTATATTCCGGGGGAGCGTTTTTGAATTTTCAACCAAAAGGATCATCAGTGCAAAAAAGATACTGATCCCAAACATGCCCCCCTGATATAAATAATGACAGTTTCCATTGACGAATAGGAATTGCAGGATGGTAATAAATAACATAATAGTAAACAGTGGCATCTGTAATTTTACGGGGACAGGCTTTTGCAGCTTTGGAAAATTGTGGCGTACAGCACCGAGGAATATTCCAAGGCATATGGTAAATCCCATTGTATCTGTACCGTAATAAACACGGGAAGGATCATTTCCGGGCTGATAGAAATACAGCATGGCAGTCAGGGAAAGGAGTGATAGGAGCAAAAAGAAAAAGCCTGCAGCCTGCTTGGAATAATTTCGGTATAACTTCTTATATAGAAGAAAGAAAAGAGGCCAGATCAGATAAAACTGCATTTCAACGCCCAGAAACCATAAATGCGTAAAGGGGGACATTTCAGTCATCTTGGTAAAATAAGAAGCATTCTGACTGATCTGCCACCAATTGTTATAACCGAGAAATATACTTAGTACCTGTGGACGGATTCCGATTATCTGTCTGCTGTGTATTATCGTCATATAACAGCAGATCAGCATAACCATGATAAAAAGAGCAGGCATCAGCCGCGAAATCCTTTTTTTGTAATATTTCCAAACGGGGAAGGAAGTCTCTGTGAGATAGCGGGTAGCTGTGGTATACATCAGATAACCGGATAAAACAAAGAATAGGGGGACGCCCAGAAATCCGCCCGGAAATATGGAGGGAATCAGATGATATAAGAAGATGCCGGTGATGGCAATTCCTTTTATCATATCAAGCCCTTTTTTCTTTGGTGATCTTTGTCTGGATGACTCATTTGTACATGTCATAATAGATGAACCTCTCAATCGTTTTACTTTGTAAACCAACTATACAGTTGCTGGTTTAAAATGTCAACCTGAAAATGCAAAATTAAAACTTTTGTAAAAAAATAATAAAATGGTTGACATTTTAAACTCAATAATTTAATATTTGGTTTACAATGTAGAATTATATATGAAAGGTGTGTTTAATGTCGTGAAAAAAGAAGTGAAGGTAACAAATAGTGAATGGTATGTCATGAATTACCTTTGGGAACGCAGTCCATTGTCTCTTATGCAGCTTGTTCCGCTTCTGAAGGAAAGTGTAGGATGGAGCAAAAGTACGTGCGCGACCATGGTTCGTCGTATGACAGAGAAAGGGCTTATCGGTTATGAAGAAAATGGAAAAACAAAATACTTCTTTCCGAAGGTACAAAAGCAGGAAGTGATCGTGCAGGAAACAAGAGATTTTCTACAGCGTATTTATGATGGAAGTGTGGGAATGTTAGTTAGTGCCTTAGTACGTCAGGATGATCTGTCCGCAGACGATATTCGGGAGCTGCAGGAGATTTTAAAAGCAGCAGAGGATAAGAAGTGTGGAAAATAAAAAAGAGGAAAGGAATAAGGGGATAGAATGACCGGTTTTATTTTATGGATTTTGGAATCATCGTTGCTGGTTTTGATGATCTTAGGAATTCGGAAGGTCTTTCAGGGAAAGATACATTATTCTGTGGTATATGTTTTGTGGCTCGTTGTGCTGATACGTTTTCTCGTTCCTGTTAATTTTATTCCATCACCTTTTGGAATCGGAGACAGGTTTTATCATGTGGCATCGGAAATGAAAAATGCAGAACAAAGTAGTGCTTCGTTCTATCTTGAGAAACATTTTAAGGCTCAGACGACGCGACATCAGGGAAAGATACAAAAGAATAAATCGAAAAAGACACTTTCCGGTGAGAAAAAAACTGCAGTTCAGGAGTTGACAGCTGAAAACGGGAGGCAGACTACGGCGGCAGAAAGCAGATCAATACTTATGAGAATGCTGCAATTTGTGAAGGGTATACCGTGGACTACAGTGTTTATAATGGTATGGGGAATCGGGACAGTCGGTATTTTTTGTTGTTTTGCATGGTCAAACCTCCATTTACTCCATCGGTTATCAAAGAACCGTCAATTGCTGGAATATAGAGGAGATGTTGCCGTATATTCTACAAATGTATTACATACACCGTGTTTATATGGAATTTTCCACCCGGCAATTTATCTGCCGGAATGTCTGCTTGAAAAGGAGAGGCAGGGAGAGCGGATCGGAGAAGAGGAAACCAGTCAGATGATCCTGCATGAATACGTTCATTATCTGCATGGAGATTATATCTGGTCGATGTTTCGGATGCTGATGATATGTGCATACTGGTTTGATCCATTTGTCTGGATCGCAGCAGCAAGTTCTAAGAAAGATGCAGAACTTTTTTGTGATGAGACTGTATTGAGACTTTTGGGGGAAGAAAAGCGTTTTCAATATGGAAATCTACTGATCCGGATCGCGGGGGAACATCATAGAGGAGCTTTTCGCTATTCGATGATGACAATGAGCCGGAAAGGAAAAGAACTGGAAAACAGAATCCTTGCCATCAGCAATCCGCAGAAATATTCCAAATGGACTGTATTACCGTTATTTATAACAGTTGGCATGGCTGTACTGCTGACATGCAGTAATAGTGTGGGAAAGACATCGGGAGTGGCAGATAAAGCGGCTGCAGATAAAAAAGTAATGATCACTGCTTCGCCGGGGGAGGCAGTAAATAGCACTGAATTAATTAAAAAGCCTGTTCTGAAAGAAAAAAAGCAGGTGAAGTCAGAAAGTGATATGTTGTCAGAGAAAACGACGGCTGCAGAAGAGAAAAAATGCCAGAAACTATTTAAAAGTTATGTATTGACTTTTACAAAGGCTGTAAATAGTGGAAATGCAGGTATGTTAAAAAGTGTTGTCAGTGAGGAGTCTGCCATGTACAAACAGCAGAGTGCCATAGCTAAGAATTATTATAAAAGGGGAATACGAGAAAAGGTAAAGGGCAGCCGGGCTGTTTCTGTCAGAAGGAATGGAGAAAGGGAAATACAGATAGATTCCAAGGAAGAGATCAAAGTATTTTATGCAGATAAATCTTCCAGGATCGTTAAGCAGAGCTATTGCTATACCTGTGTAAAAAACAAAGATAAATGGATTATTACTGCGATGCAGGATATTGAATAAATAAAAGAGAAATAATTTTCAGGCGATAAATTAAAATCAGGCAGATATTGAAATCTGCCTGATTTTATATTTTGTGATAATATACTCGTTTTACCGGAAATTATTTGCTTTTCCGGATCATTTTAATGTACTTATTGTATTTTTTCTTAGATGTTATTACCGTAAGTTTTTTGGAGATGGAGGTAAATGCCTTTGAACCAACCTTTTTCAGTTTCGTTGATTTGATCGTAATATTTGAAAGCTTTTTACATCCCCTGAAAGCACCGGCACCAATAGTTGTTACATTTTTTCCGATGGTAACTTTCTTCAGCTTATTAAGTCCTTTGAAAGCATTTTTGCTGATGGAAGTAACAGGATATGTTTTTGCACCTGCTTTTACAGATGCCGGAATGACAATAGATGCCGCTGTTTTTTTCTGCTTTGCTGCACCAAGACATACAGCAGTCGCTTTTCCTGATTTGGAAACAGAAAGCTTATAAACAAGCCCTTTGATCGTTTGCTTTTTGGAAGAGACAGTCTGCTTACCCGGCTCAGATGTAGTTTTTGGCTCTTTAGTGACAGCCGGAGTCCCTGATGGTGCCGGGGTTCCTGTGGTAGTGGAAGGTGATGCGGAAGGTTTGCCTGTTGTCGCCGGAGTAGTTGAAGCAATCGGTGTATTAACAGGACCTGCTGAAGCAGATGGTGCTGCCGGGCTGGCTGGCAGAGATGATCCGCTTGGCACCGGTGAGATGGATGGATCGATCGAAGGTGCTGCGGAAGCATCTCCCTTGGAAACATCCTGGGATGGAATCGGTGAAGCACTTTCTAAAGAAGGATTCAGGGAAGGCTGTGGCGTATAATTCGGATCAGGGATCAATTCAATCTCTGTAGCCATATTATGGGAAGATTCTTCATCCAAAACAGAATAATTGATCATCAGATAGCATTTTTCAGTTAATGTCTGAGGAATACTGATGCGATAGCTTGTATAGTTATCAGGATATGTATTTTGCTTTACGCTGATCAGATCTTTTGAAAGCTCTGTCAGTTCACCGGTTGTTTCATCTTTGGTATACAGATCATAAGAAAAGTCCTCGCCGGTCTCCAGGTCTTCTCGGATATTGCAGTAAAAGCTTCGATCGTTTCCATAGGTGAAACGGAAATAACTGCTCTCTTTATCATCGGAAAGGAGCATGTTTTCCAGAGAAAAATCGTCTGTGGTATAGAATCCGGCATCAGGATAAAGTGCGGTAAGCCGCATATTTAACTGTGTTCCGGCATCTGTGTGGTATGAAATACGGTAAGAACCCGGTACAGTGGAAGAAAAACGGATGATTCCATTTTCGTCATCGGTGGCTGTAACTTTATCGGTGATGTCACCATTTGAATCGTAGATGGTGATATCCTGTGCTGATAGGAATTTTCCGTTAGATTCTTTGAAATATTTGATGGCAGAATAACTCTCTCCAAGCATAGGAACATAAACGCAGGAGTCCCATTCTGCTCCGTCGACAAGTGATGGAACCCCGTTGTCATCAAAAGCGATGGAAGAGCAGGCCGTTAATCTTTCTGAGGCAGCCTCGGCACATATATCAAGCCAGCAGCCTTCATTCCAGGAAGAACCATCAGATGTGTCTGTGATCTTAGCATTGGCCTCAAGCGAAAAATCAATGCCTAAAATATCAGGGTTTAATGTAATCTTGTAAAGTCCCTCTTTTTCAGATACCGCTTCATAAGAGAAATATTTGGAAAGATCCTCCTGTGAGGTAAACTTATTAAAGTCATTATCATAAACGGCGAAGGGATAGATACTGTCGTCGCTATCGTTTTCGGGATAGTCAGCAAGTGTTGTTGTCTGACCCTCGGAACGGGAACGAAGATACAGGTAAAATGAATTCCCGGGATATGTAGATCCATCTTCGTCGGAAGCCAGATACGTTTCGTCGGATGGTTCACTGCTGGTGTAAAATCCGATGGAAGGGAGTTCTACATAGAGATGGATGGCATCCGTGTCATCCGCAGAACGCTTGATCAGATAATCACCAACCTTGCTGCACTCGAATTGTACCATGGTTTCCGGATCATCATCATCTGTCTCAGCTTCAACAGTATCAATTGAAACTTCTTCAGTATCGACCTCTGTGGTACCATCTGCTTTAAAAATTGTTATATCGTCTGCTGTCAGAGTATCAGAAGTCTGGCCGTCTTCGGAGTATCTGATGGATAATGTAGCTCCGGAAAGAGTGATGGTAATATCCTTATAGTAGTCAGCATCCGCATGGGCTCCTGTAGGATTTCCATCTTCGTCCCAGTCGATATAGTCTGTTACAGATAATCCGGTGATCGTGTTTGATGCATCTTCTTGTGCGGCTTTTGCAGGCATACCGGTAAACAGACCGGTAGTCATGCAGAAGGTCAGGAGAAGCGCATTTGTTTTTCTTTGAAGTGCTTTTACATTAATCATATAAAACCTCCTTAAAAATAATCAATAAATAGTTACTTAATAGATATTATAAAAAAACAATAAGAGTGATGTCAATGATCTGTATAAACTTTACATGCCCTGTTTCAGGACATATTATAGGGATACATTGATTTGGAGGTGGAAAGTCTCAAGTGAGCAAATTGATTGGTTAATTTGTGGTTAGTACTTGCCAAAAGGCAGGGAATACGTTATTCTAATAGAGAACGAGAGCTTCATGTGACTGACGGAATAAGCAGGGATACCTGTGGGAAGCATGAGGAATATGGAAAGCCGACCGTCTGGGCAGCCGCAGGGGTTGTTCGGGCGGTTTTTTACTTTATTAGGTGACGATTTTATTAAGTGACGATTCGTTCCCTGATAAGGAACACTTTGTTCTTATGCAAAAAACGAAAGGAGCAGATTATGCAGAAGTTATCATTGAAACAGGAATTGACCGGAAATGCGTATCCGGGCAGAGGAATTGTGATCGGCAAGAGCCCAAACGGAAAATATGCAGTTACGGCATATTTTATTATGGGAAGAAGTGAAAACAGCCGCAATCGTGTTTTTGTGGAGGAGGGAGAGGGGATCCGCACACAGGCTTTTGATCCATCCAAGCTGAGTGATCCAAGCCTTATCATTTATGCCCCTGTCCGCGTACTGGGCAATAAGACGATTGTCACAAATGGAGATCAGACAGATACTATTTATGATTTGATGGATAAACAGCAGACCTTTGAGCAGGCACTGCGTACCAGAGAATTTGAGCCGGATGCCCCAAATTATACACCGAGGATTTCAGGCATTATGCATGTGGAAAATGGCGAGTACAATTATGCAATGTCCATCTTAAAAAGCAATAATGGAAATCCGGATGCATGTAACAGGTATACTTTTGCATATAGCAGTCCTATTGCGGGCGAGGGTCATTTTATACACACTTATATGGGAGATGGAAATCCGCTGCCGAGTTTTGAGGGAGAGCCAAAGCTTGTGGAAATGTATGATGACATGGATGAATTTGCAGAAATGCTTTGGGACAGCCTGAATGAAGACAATAAGGTGTCATTATTTGTGCGTTATATAGATATTGCCACAGGGGAGTATACGTCACGGATTATTAATAAAAATAAATAAGGATAAAATAATAACAGAAAGAGGAAAATATAAATGAAAGAATTAGAATTAAAATACGGATGTAATCCAAATCAGAAACCGTCTAAGATATACATGAAGGATGGGGAACTTCCTATCAAAGTTCTCAATGGAAAACCGGGATATATTAATTTTCTGGATGCATTTAATGGCTGGCAGCTGGTACGTGAGTTAAAAAAAGCCACAGGACTTCCGGCTGCGACATCTTTTAAGCATGTATCTCCGGCAGGTGCAGCCGTGGGACTTCCTTTATCTGATGTACTGGCAAAGATCTATTGGGTAGATGATCTGGGAGAGCTTACACCGCTGGCTGCTGCCTATGCAAGGGCAAGAGGAGCAGACAGAATGTCTTCCTATGGTGATTTTATTGCTTTATCAGATGTCTGTGATGTCTGCACGGCAAAGATGATCAAAAGAGAATTTTCAGACGGTATCATTGCACCGGGGTATGAGCCGGAGGCATTGGAGCTGTTAAAGGAAAAGAAAAAAGGAAATTATGCTATCATTGAGATCGATGAAAATTATGAGCCGGATCCGATCGAGCATAAAGAAGTGTTTGGTATTACTTTTGAACAGGGAAGAAATGAGCTAAATATCGACAAAGATTTCTTTAGCAATGTTGTGACAGAAAATAAAGAGATTCCGGATTCGGCAAAGATCGATATGGCCATCTCCATGATCACTTTGAAATATACACAGTCCAATTCGGTCTGCTTTGTAAAGGACGGACAGGCAATTGGTATTGGAGCAGGGCAGCAGTCCCGTATCCATTGTACACGACTGGCAGGTAGTAAAGCAGATAACTGGCTTTTAAGACAGTCACCACAAGTTCTTGGTCTTCCGTTTAAAGAGGGGATGAAGAGAGCAGACCGTGATAATGCCATTGATCTTTATATTGGCGAGGATTATATGGACGTGCTTGCAGATGGAGAATGGGAAAGAGTATTTACAGAAAAACCACCGGTATTTACAAAGGAAGAAAAGGATGCATGGCTTGCAAAGGCAACAGATGTTACATTAGGTTCAGATGCATTCTTCCCGTTTAGTGACAATATTGAGAGGGCATTCCGCAGCGGAGTAAAATATATTGCTCAGCCGGGTGGTTCTATTCGTGATGGCGAGGTTATCGAAGCCTGCAACAAACATGGAATTGCCATGAGCTTTACAGGTATACGTCTTTTCCATCACTAAAATAAAATATAGAAGCAAATGGCAAGGAGGAAAAATGGGATATCGGACTGTCGACGAATGGGAGCATTTTGAGTTTCAGGATGCGGATATCATATCGATCCACCGGAAAAATGGACATTGGTATCTGGAATTAGGATATGTGACTATATTACCGGATAATTCCTGCAACCGTGACATTCGCAAAATGGGAACAAATGAGCTGACACTGCAGCTGCAGCATGTACAGATTGACTGTATTGTGCAGGAAGGATACAAGCGGTATGATGCGGACGGTAATTTTGTGGAAAGTATAGATGATGTTTCTGTCGCTTCGCAGGATTATGACCAGTGGATGCAGGATATGGCGGGAGGTGCTGTCTACGAGATCATCAGAAAAGACAGTGGCAGTAAGGAGCTTCCATTTTCTTATGAATTATATCTGGATGCAAATGAGAGGACATATTGCGTAAAACTTCGGGCAAAGCACGATGTAGAAGAATGGGAACGCTTTATGAACCGTCATTCTGAGTAACATACAAAGGAATCGATTATCGACTTCACTCTTTTTCTATGTTATGATTGTTATAAAACAGTTATGGCATAGAAAGAGAGTTTTTTGTTTTTATAAAATATTTTATGGAAATATATATAGATAAAGAATGCAGCTTATAGCAAAAGAGATGTATCGGGAGGAAGAAATTTGACAAAGAAAGATAAAAAAAAGCTTTGTGTGGGAATACTGGCTCATGTGGATGCAGGTAAGACGACTTTGTCGGAAGCACTTTTATTTGTTTGCGGGGAAATACGGAAACTGGGAAGGGTTGATAATAGAGATGCGTTTTTGGATACATATGATCTGGAAAGAGAGAGAGGGATCACCATTTTTTCAAAGCAGGCGATGCTTAGGACAAAAAATATGGAGATCACGTTATTAGATACACCGGGGCATGTGGATTTTTCGGCCGAAATGGAAAGGACTCTTCAGGTGCTGGATCAAGCGGTTCTTGTGATCAATGGGATGGATGGTGTTCAGGGGCACACGCGGACATTATGGAAACTGTTGGAAAGATATGATATTCCTACATTTCTTTTTATAAACAAAATGGATCAGCCGGGGACAGACCCTGAAAAGTTATTACAGGAAATAAAAGAAAAGTTATCGGATGGTTGTACTGATTTTGGTACAGATAATATGAACCATATTTATGAAAATGCAGCTTTATGTGAAGAAAAGCTTTTGGAGAAGTATTTAGAAAATGGAACGGTCAGTAGGCAGGATATTGGCAGGATGATCCATCAAAGAAAGCTTTTTCCGTGTTATTTCGGTTCGGCACTTCATCTGGAGGGAGTGGACAAACTGATCGAAGGAATACAAGAGTATGCACAATGTCCTGTATATGGGACTGACTTCGGGGCGAGAGTTTTTAAGATCCTGCGGGATATTCAGGGAAATCGTCTGACCTATCTTAAGGTTACCGGGGGGAGGCTGCGAGTAAAGGATGTACTTTCCTATAGACCAAAGTCTGATGAAGAGACTGCCATAGAAGAAAAGGTAAATCAGATCAGGATTTATTCCGGTGAAAAGTATGAAACTGCAAATGAAGCCGAGGCAGGCAGTATATGTGCCGTGACAGGGCTTTCCAAGACATATCCCGGGCAGGGAATAGGGATGGAGTATGCCGGCAGGGAACCGGTTCTGGAGCCGGTACTTACGTATCGGATGATATTGCCGGAAGGACTTCATCCGGCTGCCTTTATTCCTAAACTCAGAATACTGGAGGAGGAAGAACCGATGCTTAGGATTCTCTGGCAGGAGGAGCTGCAGGAGATACAGGTACAGGTGATGGGAGAGGTTCAGTTGGAAATCCTGCAAAAGCTTATTTCGGAACGGTTTGGTGAGAGAGTAACTTTCGGAGCAGGAAAAATAGTTTACAAAGAAACAATTACAGACAGAGTTGAGGGAATAGGTCATTTTGAGCCATTACGCCATTATGCGGAAGTCCATCTTATTCTGGAACCGGGCGAACCAGGGAGTGGGATGCAGTTTTTGACAAAATGCAGTGAGGAGATGCTGGACAAAAACTGGCAGAGACTGATCCTGACACATCTTGAAGAAAGAACACATCGGGGAGTGTTGATCGGTGCTCCTTTGACGGATACCCGTATTATAGTGGCGGGAGGAAAAGCTCATCTGAAACATACGGAAGGAGGTGATTTCCGTCAGGCAACATATCGTGCGGTGCGGCAGGGGCTCATGCAGGCCCATTCGGTACTTCTGGAGCCGTATTATGATTTTGTGCTGGAAGTCCCTTCTGAAAATGTCGGACGGGCAATGACAGATATGAGTCTGGGATGTATTCAGGTATCTCCTCCGGAGATGACAGGAGAGATGGCTGTTTTAAAAGGGCGTGGTCCGGTGTCCGTTTTATGGGACTATCCGGCACAACTGGCAGCATATTCAAAAGGGAAAGGGAGGATATCATGTATTCCGCAGGGGTATGGACCATGCCATAATGCACAGGAGATTGTGGATGAAATGGATTATAGGCCGGAGGAGGATATGGCCAATCCGACAGGTTCGGTCTTTTGCAGTCACGGTTCCGGGTTTTATGTGGAGTGGGATCAGGTTCCGGATTATATGCATGTGGAAAGCATATTAAATGAGACGGGGATACCTGAGACGGAGGAGTCTGTCTGGAAGGAATATCAGCTGCAGAATCATACAAAGACTTCAACGGAGGAAAAATGGATCGGAACAGATGAGGTTGATGAGATATTAGACAGGACGTATCATGCAAATCGTAAAGACGGATTTATACCTCATAAGGGAATTGCACGGAAATATTCAAAGAAAACAAAGCAGGCGGAAGTACGGAATTACGGACAGAGTACCGGCAAAACGGTAGTTAAGAAGGAAAAATATCTTTTGGTAGATGGCTATAATGTGATCTTTGCCTGGGAAGAATTAAATGAACTGGCAAAGATAAACATTGATGGTGCCCGCGGACGGCTGATGGATATTTTATGTGACTATCAGGGAATCCGAAAATGCAATCTGATCGTTGTTTTTGATGCTTACAGAGTGCAGGGACATCCGACGGAGATCTTTGATTATCATAATATACATGTGGTTTATACCAAAGAAGCAGAGACGGCAGATCAGTTTATTGAGAAGTTTGCTCATGAAAATGGAAGAAAATATGATGTTACAGTGGCCACCTCAGACGGGTTGGAACAGATAATCATCAGGGGACAGGGATGTGGGCTGATCTCTGCGAGAGAGTTTGAAAAAGAGGTAGCATCTGTTAAGAAGGATGTTATTTTTAAGCTTGAACAACAGAAAAGCAGCTCTAATACATTGTTGGAAAATCTTTCGGAAGAGGAGACAATGCTTATAGACAGTTTGAAAGAGGATTCGTAGGTTATAGGGAAAGGCGGGACATTAGATATGGAACAGGAGAAATTATTGCAGGTGCAGGAGGAGGTAAATCGTGTTATTCAGGGAAAGGAGGATGTCGTAAAGAAAGTTTTTGCTGCGATGATCGCAGGGGGACATATCCTTATGGAAGACATTCCGGGAGTCGGGAAGACCACTCTCGCGACAACATTTGCCAGGACTCTTGCTCTGAAATATCACCGTGTACAGTTTACGCCGGATGTGCTGCCAAGTGATATTTTAGGATTTTCCATGTATCAGAGCAATACAGGTGAATTTGAATTTCGTCCGGGATCCGTTTTTTGTAATCTGTTTCTGGCAGACGAGATCAACCGGACTTCGCCAAAAACACAGTCGGCTCTGCTGGAGGTAATGGAGGAACGTCAGGCGAGTGTGGAGGGGAAAACCTGGAATTTGCCGGATCCGTTTTTTGTCATTGCTACACAAAATCCAAGTGGATCGTCGGGAACACAGCTTTTGCCGGAATCTCAGCTTGATCGTTTTATGATATGTTTGTCCATGGGATATCCTTCTCATAGTGATGCTGTGGCTATTCTGAAGGGAGAAGTCTGGAAGAAGGCAGAACAGAGAGAGCAGATTCTGACGGCAGAGGAATTAAAGGAGCTGCAGCAGGAGGCCGCACAGATTTATGTGCATGACGCAATTTATGATTATATTGTAACTCTCGTAGAGGAAACAAGAAGATCAGATTTTTTTGCGGAGGGAGCAAGCCCGCGTGCATCTATTGCCCTGTTAAAAATGTCCCGGTCGATGGCCCGTCTGGAGGGCAGAGATTTTGTGACAGCCGGGGACGTGCAGTCTGTACTGAGGGATGTGCTGGGTCATAGGATCAAGGTATCAGCCAGAGCGAGAAGTGAGGGGATGGATGCCCAGTCATGCATTGATGAATTGCTCCTTTTGGTAAAAAGTCCGAGAAGTTAGGAGGTCATTTATTGGAAGAAAAGAATAAATTGTACCTGCGATGGGGACGTTTGACCGCTTTTGTTTTCCTGTGTCTGATAGACATAGCAGCTCTGGCTGTATTGAGGAGTTATTTTTTGCTGATGAGTATTCTTGTACTTGGATTTTTTGCGGCCTTTGATCTATATGAATTTCATATGATAGGCAGACGGATGGAAAAAGATATACGCTTATCGCAAAACAGCATAAAAAAAGGACAGGAGACTGAAATATGTGTTGTGATCCATCAAGCGGGAGGTTTTCCGGTCCTAAACTGCCGGGTGGCACTGGAGATGAATAACACTTTTTGGGATAGAAATTCAGAAATGATGGTTTCTATGCCGGTCAGGAGCAGGGCGGAGTCGGTATTTCGTTTGCCGATAAAGATTGATGTTCTGGGGAGAGTCGTTGTCACAGCCGGTCCCATAAGGCTTCGTGATGCTTTGGGAATATTTGAAACAGAAATATCCGGAAAGATATCCGAAGAGATTGTGGTGATGCCGGAGGATGGAGAGGAATATACAGAAGATATTTTATCCTATCTGGGAGCAATGTCTGAGGCCGAAGAAAGCCATGAAAAGGGAAATGACTATTCGGAGGTGAGCGATATCCGGGAATATATTCCGGGAGATAAACTGCGGGATATTCATTGGAAACTTTCGGCCAAACAGGATTCGTGGATGGTAAAGGAAAGGGTAAGCATGAGCGGAAGCCGGATGATGCTGGTAGTTGAGATGACAGAGGATCCAAGGGAAGCAGAGCAGGCTTTGGAAAAAGCGTATCATGTAGTGCAGGCTTTTATAAAACGGAATATTTCTGTAGGACTCCTGATATGGAATGGAAGAGATCATCAATTTGATGAATATATTTGCAATGAAAAAAATGATTTGATGAAAGCATTGGCGGATGTCTATCGTATTCCGATTTTGATGAGGGTGGAAGAACATTTGGTGCAGAGACTGAAAAATCTATATCCTTTTATGGAAACATATCTTTGTATAACAAGGGATCATACACAGCTACAGGTGGTGATGAGAAAAAATGTTTAATGGTTTCAAAAGGCAGGAAAAAAGAAGAAAAAAGGGAGATTCCCAAAGTACACAGGATCAGTGGAAACTGATGGATGGAATATCTATTGTCCCGGAGGATTTTCAAACGGAACAGAGAGGAAAGACGCTTTTTTTAAAAGCAATCCTGGTGTATATGCTGGTAATGGGAGCGATGGGGTCTTATCTTTCTGCTGTCGACGTGGAGGTGTTCTGGGCAGCCCTGCATGTAACGGTATTACTGAGTTCATTATTTTGTGCTTCGCTGTATTACAGCAGGATCTGGCAGAACATCGGTTATCTGCTTCTTCTGCTTATAATGGCAGCAGGGGGTTGGTGGCTTGGAAAATACATTAACAGTGGATTTTATTCTGTGGCAAATGACTTGTCAGAAGCAGCATCTGTTTTTTTTGACAGTAATGCAATGAAATCTTATGGGGAACAGGTGGGAGACAGCCGGCTGGCGGCAACGATATCTATGGGATATATAGGCTGTGTCTGTTGTATATTAGCAAATATTTTTATATCACGAAAGATGCGTTGTGGTCTTGTTATTGCAATAGCGGTCGGAATTTTGGCGATGCCTCTGTATTTAGAACAGGAACCGGGATTTTTGTATATGGCTATGTTTTTTAGCGGAAGTATTTTATGTTTTATGATGCGGGGAAGTGGTCATTACAGATTAAGCTTTGATGATAATAAATATCAGTGGGATATCAAAAAACGAAACTTTTTTTATTTATATGATGCCAAAACTCTTGTGACAGTAATGGGGATAACTATAGCAGTGATTATGGGAGTTCTTAGTGTGTTCCAGGGACTTTATCCCAAAGAACTGCATCAGAGGATCAGGGGGACGAGCGGTATCAAGGAAGCCTCTATGGAGACAGTAGAAAATGTTTCCATGTTGGGGCTGGCGGGATTATTTAACTTTTATCCAAGTACAGGTGGTCTGACAAATGGTACGCTGGGAGGAGTAAGCTCTATACGCTATGATTATGAAACAGATCTCAGAGTGAAATTTACGCCCTATTCAGAAAACAGAGTATATCTTAAGACATTTACAGGCTGCGAATACCTGCCGGTTAGAAACAGGTGGCAGCGTCAGAATGACAATAATGGAAATATGATACCGGAAAAGGCGGATCTGACAACAAAAAGGATGAAGCAAAATTATGAAAGGAACAAGAAGAATACAGCAAAAGGAAGAATCGTTGTTGAGAATATTGATACGGACACAGGGGAATATCTGCCATATTATTCGCTGGATATAGGAAAAGGAATCTATCCGGGGGCGAAAAAGGAATATATATATTATCCTTCTGTATCAGAGGATGCTGTCGGGGTCACGGAAACAGACAGAAAACAGGTGGCAAGAGACTGGATGCACATACCGGAGGAAAATGTGGAAGCAGTTGAACAGCTTTGCAGGGATGCCGGCTTGTCGGAAAAATACAGTGTACAGGAAAATGTACAGAGACTGGCACAATATTATCAGGAAGATATTCCGTATTCCTATAGACCGGGAGCAACTCCTTATCAGGAAGATTTTATTAATTATTTTTTGAAAAAGAATCGAAGAGGGTATTGTGCACATTTTGCGAGTGCCGCTGCTTTGGCATTCCGGTATATGGGGATACCGGCGAGGTATGTAGAAGGATATGCGATCGATCCGTCAGATATCTCGGAGGACGGAACCATTCTTGATGAAGAGGACCGTAAGAAATATTATAAGGGATATTCAGAACTTGGTGATACGGCAGTTGTATCGGTGAATGTTACAGATGCCAGTGCACATGCCTGGGTCGAAGTATATGATCCTGATCTTGGATGGCAGGTGGCTGATGTGACACCGGCATCTAATGAGGAGGAGCCTGATGGTGGCTTATGGCAGAGATTACTGCGTTTCCTGGGCGGTGGCAGTAATGATACGGAAAACAGTTCTCAAAAAGAAAACGGACAGGCTCAGGGGGATGCTGCCGGTGTGAAAAGGACAACGGGCTATGTATCTCTGGGAATACTGCTGGTAGCAGCTTGTCTGTTTCTTGGAAGGTGGGGCTTGAAGAGATTGTGCCTGGCATATCGTTACCTGGTGAGTAATAGGAATGACCGCCTGATCATGGAATATCAAAAGCATATTGCAGCCATTAGCAGGAAAAAGCAGGAATTAAATAAATATAAAAATTATAAAGAACAATTGAAATGGATGAATAAGTATGGATATTGGCGGGCAGATGTGGTAAGCTTAAAAGAGGCAGTTTCCGTATTAGAAAAGGCCGGCTTTTCAAAACATGAATTGACATGTGAAGAATATAAAAAAGTCAGATCATGTTTTTGTCGAAGAAACCATATGAGCAGTAAATAAAACGCATGCACCGACATGCAGAAAGAGGGATGATATGAATCAGAAAAACACAGATTTATTTTATGGGGATGAGGAAGATGTTGTGATCACCTTGGAGGTAGAGGATGGAACAGAGATTAAAGTGACACCTCTTGCCGGATTTGAAATAGAAGAGCTTGGTACAGAGTATATGATCGCAGCAGAATTACAGGATAATGAGGAAGATCTGACAGGAGAGGTGCAGATTTTAAAATATGAAGAAGATGAGGACGGGGAAGCTTCTTTATCTTCAATTGAAGATGAGCAGGAAATGGAACTGGCAGCAGAGGCCTGCAGACAGATTCTCCACAGCGGTGCGATCGAGGGATTTGATGTAGAAGATGAGGATGAGGATGAGGATGCGATAGAGTACGAAGAGGACTATTTAAGTGATATCAGCAGAATGTTTCCGGGAGTTTCCATTGATACGGACGAGGAG
Source organism: Lachnospiraceae bacterium (assembly GCA_022774505.1). Lineage (GTDB taxonomy): Bacteria > Bacillota > Clostridia > Lachnospirales > Lachnospiraceae > Jutongia. The sequence continues at coordinate 24,476 of JALFLW010000122.1, read as the reverse complement.
TAATGCTGTGTACAGGACAAGTGTGCAGGGGACGATCAGGGTTGTCCTCTGCATTTTTGACAATGGAATCAAAATGTAATATAATTTCACTGAGTTTTTTAGAAAGAGCAAGCTTGGGGAAGGGCGTTTTCGGGTGAGGAAGGATAGTGTATGGAGAAAAAGAATCTTCTGGTGGTGGATGATGATGAGTTGTCAAGAAATCTGATCAGTGAACTGCTGAAATATGAATGTGAATGTATTTCTGCAAAAAATGGTGTGGAGGGACTTAGTTATCTGGAACAGCATCCGGGACAGGTCGATCTTATTGTGACAGATCTGATCATGCCGGTTATGGATGGTTTTGAGATGATCAAGTGTATTCAGACGAATGCATTAAATCGCAATATACCCATTTTAGTGATTACCGCATCGGATCATCAGGAGGACATAAAAAAGGCTTTTTCACTGGGAGCAGATGATATATTAATGAAACCGTTGCAGCAGGATATCGTCAAAAGACGTATATTAAATATGTTTGATATCGCAGATACCAGAAGTATCCATAATGTGATGGAGGATATGGTTCGGATAGAAATAGAAGAAAATATTGACAGTCTGGGGATATGTCCATGTCCTGTCTGCCGCAGAGATCTCATGACGCTTACTTTGAATAATGTTTCGCCAAAGTATGTAAATACGGAAAAAGGAGCTATTATCTCAAAGGTAGGGAGTATGTCGCGTGATGAAAAGATCAAGATCCTGGCAGAGATTGCACATTGTGCGGAGATGGTCCGTGACAGACCGCGTCATTGTCTTCCGGACAGCAATATAACAAAGTGACAGACAGAAGCATAAACTTGGAATATAATTGAGCAGATAAGAGGACATTGATAAAATCCTCTTAATATATAAAAATACGGCACGGATAAGTGCCTTATAATGGAGGCAGAAATGAAAGTATCGAAATTGGTAGGTTCACGTTTTAAGGAAAAACCGGCAGATTGTGTAATTGACAGTCATGCATTGATGGTACGCGGTGGCTATATGAAATATGTGGGAAATGGAATTTTTTCAGAATTTCCGACTTTGAGAAAGATCACATCAAAGATTGAGAATATCATCCGCAGTGAGATGGATGCAATTGACGGACAGGAAGTATTGTTTCCAGTTGTGCTGCCGGCTGATCTGTGGGAAGAATCCGGCAGATATGAAAGTGTAGGAAGTGAGCTTCTTCGGTTTACGGATAGAAATAATGCCAAACATGTCCTGGGTATGACACATGAGGAGGCAGCTGTTCATCTTGTGCGGGAATATGCCCAGACATATACGAAGTATCCGTTTATGATCTATCAGCTGCAGAGAAAGTTCCGTGACGAGGCAAGACCACGTGCCGGTATGATCCGTGTTCGTGAATTTACTATGAAGGATGCTTACTCATTCCATACTTCTCAGGAGGATCTGGAACGTTATTACGCAATTGCATACAAGGCATATAACAGGATTTTTCAAAGGGCAGGTATTCCGGAAGTGGTTACGGTTGCATCTGATTCCGGTATGATGGGAGGAAACCTGTCTCATGAATATATGTTGCTGACACCGGTTGGTGAAGATTCTATTGTACTTTGTAAGGAATGTGATTTCCGAGCAAACATGGAGGCGGCAAAGACGATCGTAGAGAATAAAGAGGATCAGCAGGAGGAGCTTGAGTGCATTGAGACTCCGGATTGCAAGACGATCGAAGATGTCTGCAGCTTTTTGAAGAGTGAAGTAGAAAAATCCTGCAAGGCAGTGGTATATCAGAAAAATTCCGATGACACATATGTAGTTGCTTTTGTCAGAGGAGATTACGAGATTAATGAGACGAAGCTTCGGAATCTTGTAGGTGAGGAGATTCATCCGGCAGATATTACAGAAGACTGTGGACTGGTTGCGGGATATATCGGACCGTATCAGATCACGGATAAGGTGGAGGTTTATCTGGATGTGTCCCTGAAGGGAATTGCATCTGTGGTAGCTGGTGCGAATAAAGAGGGATATCACTATAAAGGCCTGAATCTGGAACGCGAGCTGGGTCAGGTAGAATATTATGATATTTCCAAGATACGTGAGGGTGGTATCTGTCCATGCTGTGGAAAACCGGCTATTACGATCAAACGTGGAATCGAGGTTGGTAATATTTTCCAGCTTGGAACGAAATATACAAAGTCCATGAATATGCAGTATACCGATGAGAATGGAGAGCTTCAGTATCCGATCATGGGATGCTATGGTATTGGTGTGGGACGGCTTGCGGCATCAATTTGTGAGGCAAAACACGATGAATATGGTCCAATCTGGCCGATTTCAATCGCACCATGGGAAGTTGAGGTGTGCTGTCTGAGAGTAGATGATGAAGAGACGAAAAAGACGGCAGATGATATGTATCATAAGCTGCTGCAGGCAGGTGTTGATGTGATCTATGATGACAGAGATGTCCGTCCGGGAGCGATGTTCTCTGATGCGGATCTGATCGGAGCACCGATCAGGGTAGTTGTTAGTCCGAGAAATCTGAAGGAATCATGTATTGAGCTTGCGACAAGAGATAAGTCCTATAAGGAAATGGTTCCGGTTGATCAGGCATTTGATGCAGTATTAAATTTGAAACAAAAGCTGTTTGATGACATTAATGCGAAAGTAGAAGCATATGAATAAGAAGATCACTTTTTGGCAGATCCATACGGTTGTGTTATAAGAGATGATTAAAAGCAGAGAATAGTTGTTTTACTATATGAATATATAGTGAAGCAACTATTCGCATTTTAACGGGGGTTAGATATGATTAACTTTTTTGCAAAGCATTGGATTCCTGATTACAGGGAATATCAGGACTGCCATGTGCGGCAGAGATATGGCATATTATGTGGTATTGTCGGAATATGTCTGAATATATTTTTATTTGGCGGCAAGCTTTTTGTGGGATGGCTCAGTAATTCTATTGCCATTATGGCGGATGCGTTTAACAACCTGTCGGATGCAGGTTCATCCCTGATACTTCTGTTTGGCTTTCGGCTGGCAGGCCAGAAGCCGGATCCGGAACATCCTTTTGGTCATGGACGACTGGAATATGTGGCAGGATTGATCGTATCCGTGATCATTATGGTTATGGCTGTGGAATTGATGAGGAGCTCAGGAGAGAAGATATTGCATACCGAAAAGGTAGTATGGCATACTCAGACGCTTGTTGTATTGCTTGTTTCTGTTTTTGTAAAACTGTATATGTTTGCCTATAACAGATCATATGGGAGAAAGATAGCAAGTGCCGCAATGGGTGCGACTGCACTGGACAGCATCAGTGATGCTGTGGCTACCATTGTTGTATTGTTGTCAACAGTGGTATCTCATTTTGCCGGGATTCAGATAGACGGTATTTGTGGTATGTTTGTAGGAATTTTTATCATGTATGCCGGAATATGTGCGGCAAGGGATACGATCGATCCGCTGCTGGGGCAGCAGGCGGAAGAGGGGTTTGTAGAGAAGGTCCATGAGATCGTTCTTTCCCGGAAGGAGATATTGGGAATGCATGATCTGGTAGTACACAATTACGGCCCCGGACGCATCATGCTGTCATTGCACGCGGAAGTTCCGGTGGATGGCAGTCTGGTAGAGCTTCATGAGGTGATCGATGAAGTGGAGCATCAGCTTTCTAAAGAATTGGGCTGTTCTGCGGTGATCCATATAGATCCTATCTGGGCCAGTGATGAAGAGACACAGCGGATGAAAAAAGAGATGGAAGCAGATCTGAAATTGATGGATCCGTCGTTATCGCTCCATGATTTCCGGATAGTGCGCTGTACCGGTCATATGAAATTATTTTTTGATATTCAGGAGCCTTATTCATGCCGGATCGATGAAAGAGAACTGGTACAAAGACTGAAGAAGCACGTAGAGGAAAATCATCCGGGCGTTGAGCTTATCGTGTATGTGGATCGTATCTGAATCGGGCGGTCCGGGAAATTAAAAATCACATACGATTTACAGAAATCGCCTTTTGTGGTATGATAAAGAAAGTTTTGTCAGGTTACCCCTGAATGGATAAAGAGAGAATGGAGGCAATTAGATTATGGGAATGACAATGACGCAGAAGATTTTAGCGGCACATGCGGGATTAGAGTCGGTTCAGGCCGGACAGCTTATTATGGCAGATCTTGATCTTGTTCTTGCAAATGATATTACCGGTCCGGTGGCAATTCACGAAGTGGAGAAGCTAAAGAAAAAGACGGTATTTGATAAAGATAAGATTGCCCTTGTTCCGGATCATTTTACACCAAATAAAGATATTAAATCCGCAGAGCACTGTAAATGTGTTCGGGAATATGCAAAGAAACATGATATTACGAATTATTTTGAAGTGGGGCAGATGGGTATTGAGCATGCTCTTGTTCCTGAAAAAGGTTTGATCGTGGCAGGTGATGTCTGCATCGGTGCAGATTCCCACACATGTACATATGGAGCACTGGGAGCGTTCTCTACAGGAGTTGGAAGTACCGATATGGGCTGTGGAATGATCACAGGACAGGCATGGTTTAAGGTTCCTTCTGCAATTAAGATCGAACTTACCGGCAAGCTGTCAAAGTGGGTGAGCGGTAAGGATGTGATCCTGCATATCATTGGAATGATCGGTGTAGACGGAGCATTGTACCGTTCTATGGAATTTGCCGGAGATGGTGTGGCAAGCCTTTCTATGGATGATCGTTTTTCTATTGCCAATATGGCGATTGAGGCTGGTGCTAAGAATGGAATTTTTCCGGTAGATGACCAGACGATCGCATATATGAAGGAGCATTCACAGAAAGAATATAAAATATTTGAGGCAGATGAGGATGCAGAGTATGATGAGGTGATCAAGATCGATCTGAGTACCCTGAAGCCGACAGTTGCATTTCCACATCTTCCGGAAAATACAAAGACGGTTGAGGAAGCCGGAGAGGTTGCAATTGATCAGGTTGTGATCGGTTCATGCACAAACGGGCGTATCTCTGATCTTAGAGAGGCAGCAAGCGTACTTAAAGGACGCAAGGTTGCTGACGGAATCAGAGCAATTGTGATCCCGGCGACACAGAGCATTTATATGCAGGCAATCGAGGAAGGTCTTGTACAGACGTTTATTGAAGCAGGAGCCGTGGTAAGTACTCCGACCTGCGGACCTTGTCTTGGAGGACATATGGGTTGTCTTGCCAAAGGAGAGAGAGCAGTTTCTACCACAAACCGCAACTTTGTAGGCCGTATGGGACATGTTGAATCTGAGGTATATTTGGCCAGTCCTGCAGTTGCCGCAGCAAGTGCTGTGACAGGAAAGATTTCCCAGCCATCTGATCTGGGCCTGTGATCTTATGTAAGACAAGAGTGTTTATTATAGTGAATGGAGGAAAATAAATATGAAAGCATGTGGTACTGTTCATAAATATGGAGATAATGTAGATACAGACGTTATCATTCCGGCTCGTTATCTGAATTCATCAGATCCCGTGGAATTAGCAAAGAGCTGTATGGAGGATATTGATCCTGATTTCGTAAAAAGAGTTCAGAAGGGCGATATCATGGTGGCAAATAAAAATTTTGGATGTGGTTCGTCCAGAGAGCATGCACCGATCGCGATCAAGGCATCAGGAATCAGCTGTGTTATTGCGGAGACATTTGCCCGGATCTTTTACCGCAATGCCATCAATATCGGTCTGCCGATCATTGAATGTCCTGAAGCAGCAAAGGAGATTGAAGCCGGAGATACGGTTGAAATTGATTTTGACAGTGGTATGATCGTGGATAAGACCAAGGGCACACAGTATCAGGGACAGGCATTCCCGCCATTTATGCAGAAGATCATAAAGGCAGAGGGATTAGTGAACTATATTAACAGCAACTATGCAGATTAATCTGAGAATAGGAGAGAAAATATGGTATTTGGAGTGATTCTTGCCGGTGGTGTCGGCAGCCGCATGGGAAACGTTGAGAAGCCGAAGCAGTTTTTGAAGATCGGAGGAAAACCGATTCTTATCCACACAGTAGAAAAATTTTTGATGCATGATTCTTTTCAGGAGATTATTGTTCTGACTCCGATGGAGTGGATCGAACATACCAAAAATCTCTTAAAAAAGTATCTGGGAGAAAACGGAAGTGCCGTCAGAGTACTTAAGGGTGGTTCTACGAGAAATGAAACGATCATGAATTCGATCGCATATATTGAAGAAAATTATGGATTAGATGATGATACACTGATCGTAACACATGATTCCGTTCGTCCGTTCCTGACATACCGCATTATTGAGGAGAATATCAAGTATGGTCTGGAGTATGGTGCGTGTGATACCGTGATCCCGGCTACTGATACGATCGTGCATAGTGAGGATGGAAAGGTGATCACTTCTGTACCGGATCGTTCTAAAATGTATCAGGGACAGACTCCGCAGACTTTTGGAGCAAAGAAACTGAAAGAATTATATCAGTCCTTAACAGAGCAGGAAAAAGAAATTCTTACAGATGCTTCCAAAATATTTGTGATTAAAGGAGAACAGGTTTATCTGGTGGAAGGAGAGGTGTATAATACAAAGATCACATATCCGTATGATCTCAGAGTGGCCGAATCTCTTCTCAGCGATCAGAAGAATGCAAATTAATAAACAAGGGTAGTTTGAGCCAAGAGGCAGAAAGGATTTTTATGTTAAATACGATATATCGTTTAGTTGCACCCAGAAGATTCGAGATTGCCTTTCAGGATATCAATCTCCAGGGAGATGAAGTGATTGTCAGACCGACACATTTATCGATCTGCCATGCAGACCAGCGTTATTATCAGGGAGCAAGACCGGCAGAGGTTTTGGCTAAAAAGCTTCCTATGGCATTGATACATGAAGGAATCGGTGATGTTGTTTACGATCCTCAGGGCGTGTTTAAGCCGGGAGACAGCGTAATCATGATTCCGAATACACCGGTAGAAAAGGATGATGTTATTGCAGAAAATTATCTGCGTTCCAGCAAGTTTCGTGCCAGTGGATTCGATGGTTTTATGCAGGAACATGTAGCATTGACCCATGACAGAGTGGTAGAGCTTGACCCATCCATTGACAAAGTGATCGCTGCATTTACAGAGCTTGTATCGGTAAGTATGCATGCGGTTCTGCGTTTTGACCGTTTTGCACATAAGCGTCGTAATGTTGTGGGAATATGGGGAGATGGAAACCTGGGATATATCACATCTGTTTTATTTAAAGCAACATTCCCGGAGACAAAACTTTATATTTTCGGTGTCAGTGAAGAGAAAATGTCTTCATTTACTTTTGCGGATGCTACATTTAATGTAAATGACATTCCGAAGGACATGCTGGTGGATCATGCTTTTGAGTGTGTAGGGGGTGCTGCATCCCAAAGTGCGATCAATCAGATGATAGACTATATACAGCCGGAGGGGACGATGTCCATTCTGGGTGTATCTGAATACCCGGTGCCGATCAATACACGTATGATCCTGGAAAAAGGCTTGAGGATGTTTGGAAGCAGCCGGAGCGGCAGAGAAGATTTTGAGAGAACGGTTGCTTTGTATCAGAGCAATCCGGAAATAATCAATTATCTCAGTAATATTGTTGGTGCACAGGTACCGATCAGGAATATAAAGGATATGAATCGTGCCTTTGAGATGGACAATCAAAAGAATATGGGAAAGACCATTATGATATGGGATAAATAAAACACCGTTGACACTCATAAAATTTATGGGTAGTATATAAGTTAGTGTTTTTTGATCCGTACAGAAGGTGCTCTGGATCATTAAAAAAGAAAGTGTGTGGACAATAGGTAACACCGCTTTACGACAGAAAGGAAGCGAACGAATATATGAAGTACAGGATTGCGTCAATCCCCGGAGACGGAATTGGTCCGGAAATCGTGAGAGAAGCCAGAAAGGTTTTGGCAAAGATCGGAGAGGTTTATGGTCATACGTTTGAGTATGAAGATTTATTAATGGGCGGATGCTCTATTGATGTTTATGGAGAATCCCTGACAGATGAGACTTTGGAAAAAGCAAAAGCCTGCGATTCCGTACTGCTTGGAGCAGTAGGCGGCAATGTGGGACAGTCCAACTGGTATCAGATCGAGCCGTCTAAGAGACCGGAGGCCGGACTTTTGAAGATTCGCAAAGGCTTGGAACTTTATGCAAATATCCGTCCTGCGATTTTATTTGATGAGCTGTCCGGAGCATGTCCTTTGAAAGAGGAATTGACAGAGGGAGGCTTTGATTTTGTAGTTATGCGTGAGCTGACAGGCGGCCTGTACTTTGGAGATCGTAAGACTGTCGAAGAAAATGGTGTAAAAAAGGCGATCGATACTCTTACATATGATGAAAATGAGATCCGCCGCATTGCAAAATGGGGCTTTGATGTTGCAATGAAGAGAAATAAAAAAGTCTGCAGTGTAGACAAGGCAAATGTTTTGGATTCTTCCCGTCTCTGGAGAAGTGTTGTGGCTGAGGTTGCAAAGGACTATCCGGAGGTTGAGTTGTCAAATATGCTGGTAGATAATTGTGCTATGCAGCTGGTAAGAGATCCAAAGCAGTTTGACGTGATCCTTACAGAGAATATGTTTGGTGATATCCTTTCGGATGAGGCAAGTATGGTGACCGGTTCTATCGGTATGTTATCCTCTGCGAGTCTCGGTGCAACAAAGCTGGGACTTTATGAACCGAGTCATGGATCTGCACCGGATATTGCAGGAAAGGATATTGCTAATCCGATCGCAACGATTCTTTCTGCTGCGATGATGCTCCGATATTCCTTTGATCTGGAGGAAGAGGCAGATGCTGTTGAGAATGCTGTCAAGAAAGTATTATCAGAGGGATACCGCACAGTTGATATAATGGCTGAAGGGAAGACTCAGGTTGGAACAACAAAGATGGGTGATCTGATCGTTGAGCACATTGGATAAGATAAATTAAAAAGAGAAATATATTTTTATTTGGGATATGTATATATGAAAGGCATGGTGACGAGAAATGAGAAGTGATGCAGTAAAGAAAGGGATGGCTACAGCACCGCAGCGTTCGCTGTTTAATGCACTTGGAATTACAAAAGAAGAACTGGAAAAGCCGTTGGTGGGTATCGTAAGCTCATACAACGAGATCGTTCCGGGACATATGAATATAGACAAGATCGTTGAGGCTGTAAAAATGGGTGTTGCAATGGCCGGGGGTACACCGATCGTATTTCCTGCTATTGCAGTATGTGATGGAATTGCCATGGGACATACAGGAATGAAATATTCTCTGGTAACGAGAGATCTAATCTGTGATTCCACAGAATGTATGGCTTTGGCTCATCAGTTTGATGCCCTTGTTATGGTACCAAACTGTGACAAAAATGTACCGGGTCTTTTGATGGCTGCAGCACGTCTTAATATTCCGACGGTATTTGTCAGTGGAGGTCCGATGCTGGCCGGACATGTAAATGGTCAGAGGACAAGCCTTTCTTCTATGTTTGAGGCAGTCGGTTCTTATGCGGCAGGAACCATGACGGAGGAGCAGGTAGATGATTATGTATGTCATGCATGTCCGACATGTGGTTCATGCTCGGGAATGTATACAGCCAATAGTATGAACTGTCTTACAGAGGCGATTGGTATGGGTCTGCAGGGAAATGGAACGATTCCGGCGGTATATTCCGATCGTATCAAACTTGCCAAGCATGCAGGAATGAAGGTTATGGAACTCTATGAAAAAAATATCTGTCCGCGTGATATTCTTACTCCGGAAGCTTTTGAAAATGCCTTAACAGTAGATATGGCTCTCGGATGTTCAACCAATACAATGCTTCATCTGCCGGCGATCGCTCATGAAGCCGGAGTGGAATTAAATCTTGATATGGCTAATGCGATTAGTGCCAAGACTCCAAACTTATGTCATCTGGCACCGGCCGGACATACATATATGGAGCAGCTTAACGAGGCAGGCGGCATTTATGCAGTGATGAACGAGCTGAATAAAAAGGGTCTTCTGCATACAGATCTGATCACGGCAACAGGAAAAACTGTCGGAGAGAATATCGCAGGCTGTGAAAACAGGGATCCTGAAGTTATCCGTCCAATTGATGATCCGTACAGTGAGACCGGTGGAATTGCAGTTCTTCGCGGTAATATTGCTCCGGACAGTGGTGTTGTAAAGCGTTCGGCTGTAGTACCGGAGATGCTTGTGCATGAGGGCCCGGCCAGAGTGTTTGACTGTGAGGAGGATGCGATTGCAGCAATCCGTGGTGGCAAGATCGTTGAGGGAGATGTTGTTGTGATCCGCTATGAGGGACCAAAAGGTGGTCCGGGAATGAGAGAAATGCTGAATCCTACTTCAGCGATCGCAGGAATGGGACTTGGTTCCAGTGTTGCACTGATCACAGATGGTCGTTTTTCAGGTGCATCCAGAGGTGCATCTATCGGACATATTTCACCGGAGGCTGCCGTGGGCGGACCAATCGCACTGATCGAAGAGGGAGATATCATTGCAATTGATATTCCGGCAAATACCATCAATGTCAAAGTCTCTGACGAAGAATTGGCTGCCCGTCGTGAAAAATGGACACCAAGGGAGCCGAAGGTAAAGACCGGATATCTGGCAAGATATGCATCCATGGTTACATCAGCTGATAAGGGTGCAATCTTAAAATCAAGCCTGTAAGTGATAAGACAGGTGTTGTATGGAATGTATGATGCCAAAGTCTGCAAATGCAGATTTCTACAGATAAAAGACCGTGGCTTTGACCCATATGAGAATGGGCATGGACCGGAGGAAATGGAGGATTATTGAAATGCAGTTGACAGGTTCTCAGATTGTCATTGAATGTCTGAAAGAACAGGGAGTTGATACCGTTTTTGGCTATCCGGGAGGAGCGATACTTAATATATATGATGAATTGTACCGCCATCAGGATGAGATACGCCATATTTTAACCTCCCATGAGCAGGGAGCATCACATGCAGCGGATGGTTATGCACGTTCCACGGGAAAAGTCGGAGTGTGTATGGCAACGAGTGGACCGGGAGCAACAAATCTTGTTACCGGTATTGCTACTGCATATATGGATTCGGTGCCTTTGGTGGCAATTACATGTAATGTAGGTGTCCCTCTTTTAGGAAAGGATTCTTTTCAGGAGGTAGATATAGCCGGAGTGACGATGCCTATCACAAAGTACAGCTTTCTGGTAAAAGATGTCAAGGAGCTGGCTGGTGCCCTTAGAAGAGCATTTAAGATTGCGCAGACAGGACGCCCTGGACCGGTTCTTATAGATATTGCGAAGGATGTTACGGCAAATAAGACGGATTATAAACCACAGGTACCAAAGATCATTCCTCGTTCGACAGATAATATCGAGGAAGCCAGTGTGGAAAAAGCATTAAAGCTGCTTCGCAGGGCAAAACGTCCCATGGTTTTTGTCGGAGGTGGTGCAGTAATATCCGGGGCTGATAAGGAGCTTATGGAATTTGTGAAAAAAATTGACGCTCCGGTGACAGACAGTCTGATGGGAAAGGGAGCATATCCGGGAACCGATGATAATTATGTGGGAATGCTTGGAATGCATGGAACAAAGACTGCTGATCTCAGTGTAGGGGAGGCGGATGTACTTGTCGTTCTCGGCTCCAGATTTTCTGACCGTGTTACGGGAGTTACCAAAAATTTTGCTAAGAAAGCGAAGATCGTTCAGGTGGATGTAGATCCGACGGAGATCAATAAAAATGTAATCGTGGATGTAAGCATTGTTGGCGATGTGAAATCTGTGTTAGACATTTTTAACTCCCGTTTGGAGCAGCTTTCTCATCCGGAATGGATGAAAAAAGTCATGGACCGCAAGAAAACTCTTCCGCTTACATATAGCAAAGACCGGCTGACAGGACCGTATATTATTGAAAAACTGTATGAACTGACAAATGGTGAAGCGATAATTTCTACCGAGGTAGGACAGCACCAAATGTGGGCTGCACAGTATTATAAATATACAAAGCCGAGAACATTGATCACTTCCGGCGGTCTGGGAACAATGGGCTATGGACTTGGTGCTGCGATCGGTGCAAAAGTAGGAAATCCGGATAAAACAGTAGTTAATATTGCAGGAGATGGCTGTTTCCGTATGAATATGAATGAGATTGCTACTGCAACACGCAGTGATATTCCGGTTATAGAGCTGATATTTAATAATTCAGTACTTGGAATGGTACGCCAGTGGCAGACATTATTCTATGGAGAACGCTACTCGCATACCATATTAAAGGATAAGGTAGATTATGTGAAGGTAGCAGAGGCTATGGGAGCAAAGGCCTACCGTATTACGAAGATGGATGAGGTGGAACCGGTATTAAAAGAGGCGGTTCAGTCAGGAGAGCCGGTTGTCATTGATTGTATTATCGAGAGTGATGACAAGGTATTTCCTATGGTTGCTCCGGGAAAGAACCTGGAGGATGTATTTGATGAAGGAGATCTAAATGCAGATGCTTAAAATGGCGGATATGATATAAATGAGATCTTTGCTGTTATGGTAACTGTATTCTATAGATGGGCGGTTGTATTTTACCGCTGGTAAACATTAATTTTTATTTACACAAGGAGGCAAAAAAATGGGCAGAGTTTATAATTTTTCAGCTGGTCCGGCCGTATTACCGGAGGAAGTACTTCAGGAAGCTGCTGATGAGATGTTGGATTATCAGGGATCAGGCATGTCGGTAATGGAGATGAGTCATCGATCTAAGGTATACGATAATATCATCAAAACAGCAGAAAAAGACTTGAGAGAGTTGATGAACATTCCTGACAATTACAAGGTATTATTCCTTCAGGGCGGTGCATCGCAGCAGTTTGCCATGATTCCTATGAATCTTATGAAAAACGGTGTGGCTGATTATATTGTAACCGGACAGTGGGCAAAGAAAGCCTACACAGAGGCACAGAAATATGGAAAGGCAAATAAGATTGCTTCATCCGAGGATAAGACATTCTCGTATATCCCTGATTGTTCGGATCTGCCGGTTTCTGATGATGCAGATTATGTATATATCTGTGAGAACAATACAATCTATGGAACAAAATATAAGAAGCTGCCAAATACAAAGGGAAAGACATTGGTTGCAGATGTATCATCCTGCTTCCTTTCTGAGCCTGTAGATGTTACAAAATATGGTGTGATCTATGGTGGTGTTCAGAAAAATATCGGACCTGCAGGTGTAGTTATTGTGATCATCCGTGAGGATCTCATTACAGAGGATGTACTTCCGGGAACACCGACCATGCTGCAGTACAAGACACACGCAGATGCAGATTCACTTTATAATACACCGCCTGCATATGGCATTTATATTTGCGGTAAAGTATTTAAGTGGCTCAAAAAGATGGGCGGCTTAGAGGTGATGAAGCAGCGTAATGAAGAGAAGGCAAAGATTCTTTATGATTTCCTGGACAGCAGCAAACTGTTTAAGGGAACGGTTGTAAAGGAAGACAGATCTCTTATGAATGTGCCTTTTGTAACAGGTGACAAGGACCTCGATGCTAAATTTGTAAAGGAGGCTGAGAAAGCCGGTTTTGTAAATCTGAAGGGACATCGTACTGTAGGCGGAATGAGAGCAAGCATCTATAATGCTATGCCTAAGGAGGGCGTTGAGAAGCTTGTCGAATTTATGAAGAAGTTTGAGGAGGAGAATGCATAATGTTTCAGTATACATGCTTAAATCCCATCGCAGCGGTGGGTCTTGATAATCTGACCGATGATTATAAGCAGACAGATGATTTTGCAAAGGCTGATGCGGTATTAGTCCGCAGTGCAGCAATGCATGATATGGAGTTGTCTGATAAGCTCTGTGCTGTCGCAAGAGCAGGTGCAGGAGTCAATAATATTCCTTTGGATAAATGTGCAGATAAGGGAATCGTAGTATTTAATACACCGGGTGCCAATGCAAATGGTGTAAAAGAGCTTTTGATCTCAGGAATGCTTCTGGCAGCCCGTGATATCGTTGGAGGCATTGACTGGGTTAAAGAAAATGCCGGGGATGAGAATATTTCTAAATCTATGGAAAAGGCAAAGAAGAACTTTGCAGGCTCTGAGTTAAAAGGAAAGAAGCTTGGTGTTATTGGTCTGGGTGCCATTGGTGTACTTGTCGCAAATGCAGCAAATCGCCTTGGAATGGATGTTTATGGTGTGGATCCGTTTCTTTCCGTAAAAAATGCGTTGACTCTTTCCAGAGATATTACGGTATGCAAGAGCTATGAGGAGCTTTACAAGACATGTGATTATATCACAGTCCATGTACCATATATGCCGGAGACAAAAGGACTGCTGAATAAAGAGGCATTTGATCAGATGAAGGATGGCGTGGTTGTATTAAACTTTGCCCGTGATCTTCTGGTAAATGATGATGATATGAAAGCAGCACTGGAGTCTGGCAAGGTTGCAAAATATGTAACGGATTTCCCAAATCCGGCTGTTGTTAAGATGCCAAATGTTATTGCTACTCCGCATCTGGGAGCATCTACAGAAGAGTCTGAGGATAACTGTGCGATCATGGCAGTAGAAGAGATCCGCGACTTCATGGAGAATGGTAATATCAGAAATTCCGTAAATTATCCGGCATGTGATGCAGGTGTCTGTGAGACAAAAGGAAGAATCACCGTTGCTCATAAAAATATTCCAAACATGCTGACACAGTTTACAAATGTATTCTCTTCTGAGGGGATCAATATTGCTCATATGACGAATAAGAGTCGTGGGGATTATTCTTATTGTATTTTTGATATTGATTCTGAATCGACAGAAGCATTTGCAGAAAAGCTGAGTGCAATTGATGGTGTTTTGAAGGTTCGTATTATTAAATAAGATCAGAGTTCATACGAATAGTTCTGATCATATAGAGAAGAGGTTTGGGGCTTAGATAAAGGGGGAGATTCTCTTTATCAAAGTCCCATTTTTCTGTTGATGATATTTGATGAGGTGAAGACATGGATTATCAGGAAGCAGTGGAGTATATAGAAGGGATACGCAAAAAACTTGCAAGTGATTATTCTTTGGAACGGGTTATAAAGCTTGCCGAGCTTATGGGACATCCGGAGAAAAAGCTTCGGATTATCCATATTGCCGGGACAAACGGAAAAGGTTCGGTGGGGGCATATATAGCAAATGCTCTTGCTATGTGTGGTTACAATGTCGGAAGATTTGCCTCTCCGGCGTTATTTGATCCAAGAGAACAGATTCAGAAAATATCCGGTAATCATTTTGGGACAGATGTGGAGTGGATCTCAGAGAAAGAAACGGCACAGAGGATCACAGAAATCGCTGAAGCAGTTTCTAAAATGGAAGCAGCACGATTTCAGGTGCCGACAGCTTTTGAGATAGAAACTGTGATGGCCTTTTGCCAGATGGTCAGGTGGCATGTGGATATTGCTGTTATTGAGGTGGGTATGGGAGGGGAAACAGATGCAACCAATATTATTGAAAAACCTGTACTTTCCGTGTTTACCAGAATCAGCAGGGATCATACTGCATATCTGGGAAATACACTTGAGGAGATCGCACATTGCAAATTTGGGATCATTAAAGCAGGAAGCCCGGTGGTTTCTGTCCGGCAGGCTCCGTCAGTGATGGAGATGTTAAAAGAAATCTGCCAGCATAGAGGGATCAAACTGCGGGTAGCAGAACCGGAGCAGATCCGTCAAAAGGATTTTTCTCTGGAAAAAACAAGTTTCCGCTATCAGGGATATCCTTTGGAGATCCGTCAGCTGGGATACTATCAGCCGGAAAATGCGATTATTGCATTAGAAGCACTAAAAATGATGGCAGGACAGGGGTTTCATAAGATCAATATAAGTTCGATCCAGACTGCATTTCGGGAGACAAAATGGCTTGGAAGATTTGAACTTATATCAAGGGATCCCTTTTTGATACTGGATGGAGCACATAATCCCGATGGGGCGGCAGCCCTGAAAAAATCGCTGGAGATATATTTTCCGGCACAGCGTTTCCGATATATTTTTGGCGTTTTTAAAGATAAAGACTATGATAAGATCCTGGATGAAATGCTTCCGCTGGCCTCATCGGTATATACGGTCAAGGCGGCCGGAGAAAGAGGAATGGATCCGCAGGAGCTTGCCCGGATCGTGGAGAAAAAATGCCGGGTTTATAAAAGAAATGTACCTGTGCAAAGCTGTAAAACCGTGGCACAGGCATTGCATATGGTTGAAAAGGATGGTCATCGAAAAAAAACGATTATTTTTGGCAGTTTATCTTTTTTACATGAGGTATATAGTTTTTTTGACACTAGCCGTTTTATTTGATAGAATGATTTCGGATTTTAGATAAAAGCCGGTCGATAAAAGATCGGCAGTGGATTGGAGTAAAAATGGATAAAGAAAAGATAGAACAGGCAGTGAAGCTGTTTTTGGAAGGCATAGGCGATGATGTAGACCGGGAGGGGATACAGGAAACTCCGGAAAGGATCAGTGCCATGTGTGAGGAGATATTTGCCGGGATGGACAAGAATGCCAAAGAGCATCTTACCAGGACATTTACGGCACAAAATAACGAAATGGTCATCGAAAAGGATATTTCTTTTTATTCCCTGTGCGAGCACCATTTACTGCCTTTTTATGGAAAAGTGCATATTGGCTATATTCCGGATGGAAAGGTAGTAGGTTTGAGCAAACTGGCGAGAACTGTTGAAGTATATGCACGCAGGCCGCAGATCCAGGAACAGATGACAGCACAGATCGCGGACGATATAATGAAATACCTGAAACCCAAGGGGGTAATGGTGATGATCGAGGCAGAGCATTTATGCATGACAATGCGGGGAATCAAAAAGCCGGGAACACAGACAATGACATATGCTGTGCGTGGAGAAATGGAAGCTGCGGATAAACAGGATCGTTTTCTGAAAATGCTGTCCAAATAATGGTACAGAAATTCGGATCACAGGAAAGGGACGGAAGATATGAAAATTGGCAACAGAGAATTTGCATTTGGTCAGGGGCATGTATATATTATGGGAATATTAAACGTAACTCCGGATTCGTTTTCTGATGGAGGTAAGTTTGATGACAAGGATGCAGCCCTTTTTCATGTACAGGAAATGGTACAGCAGGGGGCTGATATTATTGACGTGGGCGGTGAATCTACGAGACCGGGGTACCAGAAGATAACCGTGCCGGAGGAGATTGAGCGGGTGACAGGGATCATAGAGGCTGTAAAGGAAAGATTCGATATCCCGGTTTCTATTGATACCTATAAGGCACCGGTTATGGATGCCGCACTTGAAGCAGGAGCAGATCTTGCCAATGACATCTGGGGACTGCGTTATGATAAGTTTTTTGCACCTGAGGGGCGTGACTGTGTCTGGGAGTGTGGAACGATGGCACAGATCATAGCAAAATATGACGTACCGGTATGTGTGATGCATAATCGTGATCAGGCGGTATATCAGGAGTTTCTTACGGACGTGCTCTCTGATCTTGAGGACAGTATTTCGATCGGAGAAAAGGCAGGGATCAAAAGGGAGAGGATGATACTGGATCCCGGTGTGGGCTTTGCAAAGGATTATGAACAAAATCTGGAAATTCTGGCAAATCTTAATGCCTTTGATCGTTTTCATATGCCACTTCTTCTGGCTGCATCCCGAAAATCCGTGATCGGACTGACATTAGATCTTCCGGTGACAGAGAGAGAAGAGGGAACCATGGTTACTTCGGTTCTGGCAGGCATGGCAGGATGGGACTTTGTCCGTGTTCATGATGTGGAAAAGAACAAACGTGCCTTGAAAATGTTAGAAAAGATTTTAGGAAAAGACTTGCAAAGAAAAAACAAGTGTGATAATATATAACTCGTGGTTTTGAGACTGCCATAAATTGGCATTCAGATCATAAGATCCGCATACAGGGATTACAACCAAATTCGAGGTGTGGCTAAGTTTGGTATAGCGCTGCGTTCGGGACGCAGAGGTCGCAGGTTCAAATCCTGTCACCTCGATTGCGCAGGGATTAAGTGTGTAATGAGGATGAATCCTTGGCAGGGGCACCTCGGAAGCTATTGCTTTCGGGGCTTTTTTTATTTATAATATCATTATGATCTGATGCAGGATCTGTCGATGCTCTTAGGAGATAAATGCCCAAAGGCAACAAGCGTGTCAAAAGACGAATTCGTTTAGGAGGAAGATATGTCTACTGTATACATTCATATAGGTACGCCAAAAACGGGTACCTCTGCAATTCAGGTATTTATGCAAAAAAAGAAAAACCGTAAGCTATTAAAGCAGCATGGATATGATTATCCGAATTTGGGATTTGATTTTCCGGGGATAAATTCAAACAGAAATGCCCATTGTCTGAATCCGTTTATTTATGACAGTAATAAAAAGCGTCAGAGAGATAAAGAAAAAGAAGTTGTTGAGCAGGCATTTGACAAGATTGAGAAACGGCTGGAAAAGGTTGAAAATCTGATCTTTTCGGATGAACAGATGTGGAACAACAAGGATATTGACAAGGAGCGTCTTACTTATTTTAAAGATAGACTTGCAAAAGCGGGTGCCGATCTTAAGATCATCGTATATTTTCGCCGTCAGGATCTGCTGATCCAGTCTTATTGGGCTCAGCAGGTAAAAGAAAATATGACAATCTCTTTCAGTGAGTATATTAAGTCTAAGAAGGCACAGTATTTTAAGCTGGATTATGCAAAACGTCTGGATGAGATCGCACAGGCAGTCGGAAAAGAAAATATCATTGTACGTGCTTATGAAAAGCAGCAGTATTATGGTGGTACGATCCTTTCAGATTTTCTCCATATTTTCGATATTGAGCTGACGGAGGAATATGTACTCCCTAAGCAGGCAATTAATGTGAGTCTTGATGGTGCCTGTCTGGAGGCAAAGCGTTTGTTGAATTACAATAAGCTGTATACAACCAAAATGAATTTTGTTGTACCTATGCTTACTGCTGTCCAACAGGAAAAAATGGGAGAGACAGGTTATTCTACTGCAAAATATTTTTCAAATGAAGAGCATGAAGAGTTTTTGAAAAAGTATGAAGAAGGAAACCGGAAGGTTGCCAGAGAATACATGGGAAGAGAAGATGGTATCCTTTTTCGTGATGAGGTCGTTTTGTCAGGGGATGGTAAGGCAGCAACCTACACTTCAAAAGAACTGGTGCAGATTCTCGGAGAAGTGATCGCTCAGCAACAGGAGATCATCAGTGAGAAAGAAAAAGAAATTGAAGAGTTTAAAGCACCGGTTAAAGGAAAGGTTCATTGGGCAAAGCGTGTTGCAAAACGGGTGCTTGGACGTGAAGAATAGGATTAATACTGTCCTGATAACTGGACAGAGAAATAGAAAGGGGCAATATAATGTTTAAGATCAATGACAATTATTTAAAACTTCCGGGCAGTTATCTTTTTTCTACAATTGCCAAAAAAGTAGCAGCATACAGTGAGGCAAATCCAAGTAAGGATATTATACGTCTCGGAATTGGTGATGTGACACTTCCTCTGGCACCGGCTGTAATAGACAGACTTCACAGTGCTGTAGATGAAATGTCCAAGAAAGAAACGTTTAAGGGATATGCACCGGACCTTGGATATGCATTTTTAAGAGATGTGATTGCAAAGAAGGATTATCAGGACAGAGGATGCGACATAAAGGCAGACGAGATATTTGTAAGTGATGGAGCAAAGAGTGATTCCGGTAATATCGGAGATATCTTCAGTCAGGATAATAAGATTGCCGTATGTGATCCGGTATATCCGGTATATGTAGATACTAATGCAATGGCCGGCCGGACCGGTGAGTATGATCCTGCTACCGAAAAATGGTCCGACGTTATATACATGCCATGTACGAAGGAAAACAATTTTGTTCCTGAGCTTCCCAAGGAAACACTGGATATCATTTATCTTTGTTTCCCGAATAATCCTACAGGTACTACGATCACAAAGGATCAGCTACAGGTATGGGTTGACTATGCATTGAAGGTTGGAGCAGTGATTATCTATGATGCAGCCTATGAAGCATATATTTCAAGTGAGAATGTTCCTCACAGCATCTATGAATGTAAGGGAGCACAGGCATGTGCGATCGAGCTTCGCAGCTTTTCTAAGAATGCCGGTTTTACAGGTACCCGTCTTGGCTTTACGGTAGTACCTAAAGAGCTCAAATCCGGTGATGTGACACTTCATAGTCTGTGGGCACGCCGTCACGGAACAAAATTTAATGGTGCACCGTATATCATTCAGGCTGCCGGAGCAGCTGTTTACACAGATGAGGGAAGAAAGCAGACAAATGAGCAGATCGCATATTATATGAATAATGCAAAATTGATCCGTGAAGGTCTTACGGTTGCCGGATATGAAGTATATGGCGGAACCGATGCTCCATATATCTGGCTCAAGACACCTGATAAGATGACTTCTTGGGAGTTCTTTGATTATCTGTTAGAAAATCTCAATATCGTTGGAACTCCTGGATCAGGGTTTGGTCCGAGCGGAGAAGGATATTTCCGACTGACAGCATTTGGAAGTCTGGAAAATACCAAGCGTGCAATGGAAAGAATCCAGGCAGGAAAGGCAATATAGGATTTCCTTACGTTTTTCTTAAATTCAAAAGCTCCTCACTTTTCTGTGGGGAGCTTTTGTGATAAGATAACCGGAAAGAGATTGTATGAAAATACTTCCCGGACAGAAAATACTGTCCAGAAACGGAGATTAATATGAAACAAACATTTAAAATTTTATGTGGGATCCTTATTTGCATCAGTATCGTATCGTTTACGGCAAAAACAGCTTCTGCAGATGCGGTAATAAATGATGAGGACACAAGCTATGACCGTTATATTGCATTTGGACAGGATCTGAAAGCATCTGAGAAGCAGAAGGTATTGCAGGGATTTGGAATAAGCGAGAGTGATCTGTCAAATTACAAAACGATTGAGATCACGAATCAGGAAGAACATGATTATCTGGGAGACTATATTGATTCTAAAGTGATCGGGAGCAGAGCGCTTTCTTCTGTAATGGTTGTCAAGACGGAAAAGGGAAGCGGTATCCAGGTAGAAACGAAGAATATCACATATTGCACTTCGGGAATGTATTGTAATGCATTGGTCACGGCAGGACTTGAGGATGCACAGGTGACGGTTGTGGGACCTTTTGGGATTTCCGGTACATCTGCACTGGTAGGAGCGATGAAGGCATATTCTGTAATGACCGGAAAGGAAATATCGGAGTCCACGATGGATGCTGCCACAGATGAGCTGGTAACTACTGCAGAATTGGCAGATACCATTGGTGATTCAGAAAAGGTTGAGCAGCTGGTAGCTGCTGTTAAGCAGAAGGTTTTTGCTGATAATCTTACGACCAAAGATGATATACATGATGCTGTGCAGGCATCTGCAAATGCTTTGGATCTGAATCTTTCAGATGATGATGTAAATAAGATCACAGACATGATGGAAAAAGTATCTAAAGTGGATGTGGATGTAGATGCAATTAAAGATCAGGCAAAAGATATTTATAACAAATTAAAAGATTCGGGCATAGATTTCAGCAAAGTTGATACGCAGGGACTTGCTGATAAAGTAGGCAATTTCTTTTCCAATATATTTGATGCTGTCAAGGATTTCTTTACCGGTTTGTTTGGCTGATCATAATATATAATATTTTATTAACACAATTGTAATGGCAATTTACAGAAAAGTATCTTATAATATACACGGAGAATTTTGTTTTTCGTGGAAGCATGAAACTGACACGGAATTATGACATTAATAGAAAAATTGACGGAATGGGGGATTTTCATGCGTAAAAAAGCGATTATATCAGGTTTTTTGTGCCTGTTATGTGGTATAATGCTGGTCAGCTGTAAGCCTGCCATGCAAAAGGGAGATGTTTCATCAGATGCATTTACGGCGTCTATGGTGGCAAATGTCAGACCGATCGACCGTTTGAAGGCATCAGCAAAGATAGATGGTAATTCCAAGGTGAAGATTAGCTGGTCGGCTGTAAGCCGGGCAAGATCTTACGTGATATCCCGGAGTGAAAATAATGGAGATAAATGGAAGGTTTTAAAGACCCTTTCACCGGAAAATACTTCTTTTACGGATGAAACGGCTAAGATGGGAATGGAATACCACTATACAGTGCAGGCCTACTGCGAATATAGCAAGACAGATTATTTTGCTTACAGCAAGAAGCAGATGCCGGAATCTCTGGAGACGGAGTGTGAAATATATACAGGAGTCGGAGATGCTTTCTGGGATAAGGAAGCTGCTCAGAAGAAACAGAAAATTGGCAGTATTTCTTTAACGTATTCTTTTGGCTCAAATGGAAAAGAAGCTGTGGAACCGGAAGGTGTAGAGATTTACAGGGGAACAGCTAAGAATAAGCTTCAGCTTTTAGAACGGGGACTGGTAAAGGATATTTCCACGCAGGATTTTGATTTTGGCAGATCTTATATGGATAAGACGGTAGAGCATGGGAAAAGTTATTATTATCAGGTGCGTGCATATGCCGTGCTGGATGGAAAACGTGTATATGGAAAGAAATCATCCATGTTAAAAATGCAGGCGGCAGAGCCGGAGGGGATTTATTCGGTACGCCTTGTGAAAGAGCCGGGAAGCTATTCATCTGATATAGCAGTGGCTATTACAAGTATTCAAAAGAAAAATGGTACATTGACACTCACATCAAATGAATTATCCAAGCGTGTGACAATGATGTATCGTATGACACCGCAATATTATCAGCAGTCGGGGGATGGCACGACAACATCATATACTGCAGCATCACCGGCACCAAAAGCAGCTAAGCAGCCATATCAGATCATAAAATTGAAAGCAGACCGGTATAGTACGGATGGAAGATATTATAAGCAGATAACAGAGGATATTGTATTAAAACCGCAGCAGACAGTTTATTTGGAATTTTCTCCGATAGACCAGACTCAGAAAATGTTCTCTTCATACAATTTGGAGTCAGAAGAAATTAATTTTCAGGCGAGATATAATGAAGGAGATCATCTGCTGAATATGAATCTTAAGAAACAGAAGGCTGTGCTTAAAGATATTCCTGCGAATGGAAGCTATCAGATGTGGATAGAAAAGACCGGAAAGAAGAAAAATGGGCAGACAAACAGCATAAAGGTGGGCTTATTGAGTAGTCTGGGAGACAATAAAAAGCTGACATTTAAGGAAAGTGATCTGCAATCCATTCATTATACCTATCAGAGAAAAAGTGATGATAAGCTTTTAAATATGACATTAAAGCTGAAGCGTTACAGTGAGGATGGCGTGAAGTGGAAAAAGCCTCATGGAAATCTTGGTTTACAGCCGTCAGGGGTATTGTATTTTGAATTGGTTCCCGTGACGAGCTCGGAAACGATTCCTTTTGAAATGAAAGGGCAGCGTCATGGTGAAATTATTCTTAATGGGACATATGGAAAGAACGGGGAATGGACAGCACAGTTGGATCTGCTTAATAAAAAGATAGAGGCAGTTGATGTAAACAATTGAAAGGAGTATTATTATGCCATTTATTGATTCGAAGGTAACTGTAAAAATGAGTGATGACCAGAAAGAACAGATTAAGGATAAGCTTGGTCAGGCGATTGGTCTTTTGGGAAAGACAGAGAGCTTTTTGATGGTAGGCTTTGAAGATGAATATGATCTGTATATGGGTGGAAATAAACTGGATAAGGGAGCATTTGTTTCTGTCAGGGTATTTGGAAAGCTACAGTCGGGAGCTTGTGATGGCATGACGGCAAAGATATGTGATATACTGCAGGAGGAGCTTGGTATACCGGGCAGCACAGTCTATGTAACATATCAGGGAATAGATGACTGGGGCTGGAATGGCAGTAATTTCTGATAATTAAAGATCTATATGCAAGATCAGGGAGGACTCCTGAAAAAGTACGAGGATTAAGCTCTTGCAATCAGGAAATGTATGTGGTATGCTAGAGTATATGGTTGTTTAAATAAAAAACAGACGATGATGGAGACAAAGTTCTGAAACTATGCTTTTAGACAGAAACATGATGCCACCGGCTGAGAGCACATGAATGGCAGAAGACAGAATGGAGAACACTCCGGAGTCCATGGATCGAACAGGCAGTATCGAGTAGGTTTATGCGCGGACACGGCGTTATGTGAAGAGATACAGAGTATTCAGACAGGATCTGATATCTGTGGTTGAGCTGGTAGTTTTCATTGCATCAGTGAGAAACAGATATCTGCCGGATAAGCAGAGATACTTTGTGAATTGCGGGTGGTACCGCGGAAGAAAGTTCCGTCCCCAGAGGTGATATATGATTCATATATTGTTTCTGGGGATTTTTTAGGATATAGGATTAGGGTGTCAAAAGGTCTGAATTTTCCTGACGGGCTATTTTCTCGAATCTTTGACCACAATATCTATCAACGATGCGCCGCATCGCCTCAAGATATTGTAGCGCAAATCTTCAAAAAAATATCTCCGTCATGA
>JALFLW010000094.1 GCA_022774505.1 Lachnospiraceae bacterium | reverse complement strand
AATTTCCAGACACAGCTCCGGGTATTCAGACCCTTAAAAGCCAAAAATCATATTCAATACCCCAGAACATCAGAAACAGTCTGGGTATATCATAGTTCTTGTTGTGCGAAGTTTGAGTTCGTGAGCTGTGACTAAAAAATTTCAATTATAATGTCACAAATAATGTATGGTAAGGTAGTTTATATAGAAGGGATAAACAGATCGTTAGATTATCTTTGCAGGGAAGACTTAGTAAAAATAAAACAAAAGGGAGGAATGCCGGTTGGATAAAGTTGAGGTGGAACATTATATAGAACAATATGCGGAGATGATCTGGAGGATATCATTGATACATTGTACCGGCAGGAAAGAGGATGCGGAGGATGTTTTTCAGGAAACATTTTTGGCATTGGTAAAGTCGCATCGGGCATTTCACAGCGAGGAGCATCTGAAAGCGTGGCTGATCCGGGTTGCCATGAATCAATGCAAAAAGAAATACCGAAGCAATGCGGGATATCAGCTGGTAGAGCCGGAGAAAATGGAAATGCTGCTGGAGAGCACCGGTGGGGAGCTGGAGACCGGGCAGGATGGGAGTTTTGAATTGCTTTGCGGATTAGCGGATAAATACCGCAGAGTAATGGAGCTGTTTTATGTCGAGGAAATTCCGTCGAGAGAAATTGCACAGATCCTTCGGATATCTGAAAGTGCAGTACGCAAGAGGCTGCAGCGCGGGAGAGAAATGTTGCGGCAGAAAGGATTTGAATATGGAAGGGAATCATGAGGAAGAATTGTTTTTGCAAATGAAAAATTTACGGGAGACCATTTCCGTGCCGGGAGATCTGGTAGACAAGACGAAGAAAAAGGTATGGGATGAGGACAAAATATACCGCAATGTTTTGCTGGGGATCATGGTGCCGGTCTGCTGTGTGATCACTGTGTCCCTGTTGTATTATTTTGCATATGCAAGGCCTGTATCCAGGGAGTTGTTTGGGATGCTTGCAGTGCAGCAGAAATGGGAGGATACAGAAAAGATAACAAAAAGCCGTGATACTCTGGAGAGAAAAAGAGGACAGGAGCAGGAAGAGGTAACGGAACATTTTCTGCATATAAACTGGATTGGATTTCGAAGGGCAAAGATCAGTGTTACGACGGTAACGACAGACCGTTCTGACAAGCAGTCTCCGGAGAAATACAGGGATACAACAGCGTATTGGTTTATAAGGAACTCTAAGGGATGGAAGCTGCAAAAGGAGCAGATCAGGGAAATCTGATTAGACAGAATGAGAAGTTTATGATATGATAGTCTACAGTTTTGCCAAAAGACAGACCGGAAAGTCGGGAGGTAAGACCTCATTTTTAGGAAGAAAGGTTAGGTTTTTATGAGAAAGATAAGTAGTATTTTAATGGCGGCACTTCTGGGGGCATTATGTCTGACAGGATGTGGTGGGACGGACAAGTCGGCAGACACGGAAAAGAATGTGTCATCAGCTGCAGTATCTTCGCCGGCAGCTGATGAAAACAGTACGGTGGAACCGGAACAGGAAACAGATCTGCTATCCGGAAAGCATCATGTCAAGATTAAGGTGAAAGATTACGGGACGATTTCTGTAGAACTTGATGCGGATGTTGCTCCGATCACGGTTACAAATTTTGTACAGCTTGCAAAGGACGGATTTTATGATGGTCTGACATTTCACCGCATTATCTCAGGTTTTATGATCCAGGGCGGAGATCCTTTGGGCAATGGAACCGGGGGTTCAGAAAAGACGATCAAAGGAGAATTTGCGGATAACGGTGTAGAGAATTCTATTTCTCACGTCAGGGGGACGATTTCTATGGCGAGATCACAGGATTATGACAGTGCCAGTTCACAGTTTTTTATCATGCACAAGGACAATACAGGACTGGATGGACAGTATGCTGCATTTGGAAAAGTGACAAAGGGCATGGAGATCGTGGACAAGATCTGTGAGGATACACAGGTCGAAGATGACAATGGAACGGTTGCAGCTGAAAATCAGCCGGTTATCAAGAAAATTAAGGTGATTGACTAGAACTGTAGATTTTGTAATAAAATCTTATCAAATAATGAAAAACCTTTGAATGAGATCAGATCATTCAAAGGTTTTTTGATTTTAGTACTATTTTTCATGCAAAATCGTGTATAATGGAACTTAGGAGGTATGAAGGCGTAAAGATCAGAATAAGATAAAGGAGAATATATTGTGAAAATAAAAAAGAAATGGATTTGTCTGTTTATGGCGGGAACAATATGCATGGAAGCAGGAATCGGAGATGCACAGGCAGCCTCTGGGAAAGAAATGGAACGAAAAGGATCTGAAGGCGGAACGCAGATAGTATATGCGGCAAAATATACGGATACTCCGTCGGAAAAATGGCCGCAGAAAAATATATCTGCAGCCGGAGTGGAAAGCACGGATATGCCAAAGGAGACGGCAGTACCGACAGGGTCTGCCGTGGCAGTGACGACGACTCCGGAGATATCGGCTGCAGCACCGACAGCGGTTGCATCCCTGGATATCACTTCATCCCCGGCATCCACTCAACCAACGGCACCGGTAACGCAGTCACCGACATCCCCGAAGCCGACAATGCCGGCACCGGCAACACAATCACCGGCATCCCCGGAACCGACGACGCCTGCTCCTACGAAGAAACCGGATCAGAAGCCGGGACGTGCAGGGAAGCTTTATTTTTGTGGACGGGGACGGCATCGCGTTAAAATTGGCTGGAAGAAGGCAGAGAAAACAAATTACTATCGAATTTACCGAAAAATAAAACAAAAGAAAAAATATCAGCTGGTAGGAAAAACAAAGCAGAACTATTACCTTGATAAAGGGCTGGCAGCAGAGAAAAAATATTCCTATAAGGTTATTGCCGTAAATACAGCAGCCGGTATAAAGACAGGAAAAGCAAGGATTGGAAACTATAATAATACAACGATCGTACATACAAAACATCAAAAGTACAGTTATAAAGAATTGTCAGGTGATGTGAAGGAACTGGAGAAAAAATATCATGGGATCGTACGGTGCAGGGTTATCGGTAAAAGCGAAGATAACAGAAATATATATGACATTGTGATCGGAAATCCCAAGGCAAAGAAAACAATGCTCGTAGTGGCTAATCTTCATGCCAGGGAGTACATGACTTCACAGCTGTGTATGGATCAGATAGAATACTATCTGGAAAATTATTATAAATCGCAAACAGGGGGAGCATGGGGGAAGACATTGGATAAGATTGCTGTTCATTATATACCTATGGCTAATCCGGATGGAACGACAATCTCCCAGTATGGCATTGGAGCCATAAAAAATGCAGATCTGCGGAGAAAGCTGCGGAAAATGAAAAACGGAAGCACAACTACGTGGAAAGCTAATGCGAGAGGCGTTGATCTGAATCGCAATTATCCGGTGAGATTTCGGAAACAGGGAAACCGTGGAAGTCAGGGATATAGTGGAAAGAAGGCATGCAGTGAGAGCGAGACGAGGGCGATCAAAAGACTGACAGATCATCTGGCAGCCAATTCTAATCTGCAGGCTGTTGTCAATTATCATGCTATGGGCTCCATCATATTTGGAGGCAGTGGTCTGGGTGGCAGATTGCAGAAAAATACAGACAGATTATATCATCATGTTAAGAAGATCACGGGATATGCAAGTTCTGCAGGATATAAGTCATCTTCAGGTGGAGATGGAAATTATCTGACCTATATTCAGAGAGTGAGAAAGACGCCGGGTGTCACCTTGGAGATCGGAAGGAGATCATGCCCGGGACCGGCCTGGGAATATCCTTCCATCTGGGCAAAAAATAAAACAGTAGTGATCAGGGCTGCAAGACTGTTTCAATGATTTTCGGGATATGACAGGGTAATTACGCGGAAAGATAAAATATAGAAAGGTATGGTCATTTATATGGAAAGAAATGGAGAGAATCTGAGGATAGATTTTCATGGCAATAAATTGGAACTGGAACTGGACGAGATCAAATATTTTGAGGGAAGGGCAACTCGTGTTTTTGCCACAATGATGGATGAGCACCAGATCAGTTTTGAGGGGAATCTGGATGATCTGTGGGAAATGTTAGATGGTACGCATTTTATACGCTGCCATCAGAATTACCTGGTGTCGTGCAAAGCGATCGCAGCCATATATCCGGCTCATATCCTTTTGGATAACAGGCTGATCGCGATCAGCCCGTATTATCATGATTTAATATGCAGGAGAGTAGATGAGTTACAGATGTGGCTGCGCCAGAGGAGGAGCCGGGGGGAGTGGGGAATCCTGCAGGGGATTTCTGGAACCTATGAAGGAACCCTGATCCCGATCCGGAGAGATGAAGACGTTGTGATCGGCAGGGATCCGGAGGAAGCGGATGTGATCTTTGAAACGCCGGAGATCAGCAGAAAGCACTGCTCTATTAGTTATCTGGGACCTGAGGAGGGTTTTTTGATCGCTGACTTTTCTACAAATGGTACGTATGTGTTGGGCGGGGACGAGCTGCATGAAGGTATACCGGTGCAGGTGCCGGTAGGAAGCCGTATCTCTCTTTCTGACGGAAAGGCCGTGTTTGTTCTGGTATAGCCTATACCCGGTTCCGGCAGTCGGAGGCGGTGCTGTTATTGATAAAAAACAGCATTATCACTAGGGTGAAAAAAGTGTAAATTTTTTGTTAAGTTCGCAGTTTTCCGACAAAAATGAACCTCCCATTCTTTACATTTGATTTTTTAAGTGATAAAATGTTATCAGAAACTATATTAAGGAGGATTCTATACAAATGGCAAGAGCTAAACAATCAATGGATGGAAATACTGCCGCAGCTCATGTAGCATATGCCTACACAGAAGTAGCAGGTATTTATCCTATCACACCTTCCAGCCCTATGGCTGATTCTGTTGACCAGTGGTCAGCAGCAGGACAGAAGAATATCTTTGGAAATACCGTAAAGGTTGTAGAGATGGAGTCTGAGGCAGGTGCAGCAGGTACTGTACACGGTTCCCTTGCAGCAGGTGCACTTACTACTACATTTACAGCATCTCAGGGTCTTCTGTTGATGATCCCTAATATGTATAAGATTGCCGGTGAGCAGTTACCATGTGTATTTGATGTATCTGCACGTACAGTATCTACACATGCACTGAACATCTTTGGTGATCATAGTGACGTTTATGCTTGTCGTCAGACCGGTTTTGCTATGCTGGCTGAGACAAACCCACAGGAAGTTATGGACTTGAGCCCGGTTGCACATCTTGCAGCACTTGAGGGTAAGGTTCCATTTATTAACTTCTTTGATGGTTTCCGTACTTCCCACGAGATTCAGAAGATTGAAAAATGGGATTATGAGGATCTGAAAGAGATGTGTCCGATGGATGCAGTTGAGGAGTTCCGTGCACATGCACTGAATCCGGAGCATCCTGCAGCTCGTGGTTCCCATGAGAATGGTGATGTATTCTTCCAGCATCGTGAGGCTTGTAATAAGGCTTATGATGAGCTTCCTGCAGTAGTAGAGAAGTACATGGGCAAGATCAATGAGAAGCTTGGCACAGATTATGGTCTTTTCAATTATTACGGTGCTCCTGATGCAGATCGTGTTATCATTGCAATGGGATCTATCTGTGATGTTGCAGAGGAAGTAATTGATTATCTGACAAAGGCCGGAGAGAAAGTCGGACTTATCAAGGTTCGTCTGTATCGTCCGTGGTCTTCAGAGGCTCTTCTGAAAGTTATCCCTAAGACTGCAAAGAAGATCGCTGTTCTTGATCGTACAAAGGAGCCTGGTTCTCTTGGTGATCCTTTATACCTCGATGTTGCAGCTACTCTTCGTGAGGCTGGCATGAATGATGTTATTCTTACAGGTGGCCGTTATGGTCTTGGTTCTAAGGATACTCCTCCTTCATCTGTATTTGCTATTTATACAGAGCTGAAGAAAGATGCTCCTAAGCCTCGTTTCACTATCGGTATCGTAGACGATGTTACAAATCTCAGTCTTCCAGAGGTTAAGCCGGCTCCGATCACATCTGCACCTGGTACAAAAGAGTGCAAATTCTGGGGTCTTGGTGGAGACGGTACTGTAGGTGCTAATAAGAACTCTACAAAGATCATCGGTGACCATACAGATAAGTATATTCAGGCATACTTCCAGTATGATTCCAAGAAGACCGGTGGTATCACGATCTCCCATCTTCGTTTTGGTGATAATCCGATCAAGAGTCCTTACTACATCAATCAGGCTGATTTCGTAGCATGTCATAATCCTGCATATGTTATTCAGGGTATGAAGATGGTTCAGGATGTTAAGCCGGGTGGAGTATTCATGATCAACTGCCAGTGGTCAGATGAAGAGCTTGACAAGCATCTGAATGCTGAGGCAAAGAAATATATCGCTGATAATAATATCCAGCTTTACACGATCAATGCGATCGATAAGGCCATTGAGATCGGTATGGGCAAGCGTACAAATACGATCCTCCAGTCAGCATTCTTCAAACTGGCCGATGTAATGCCTATCGATGATGCTGTTGAGTTTATGAAGCAGGCAGCTAAGAAGTCTTATTCTAAGAAGGGTGATGCTGTCGTAGAGATGAACTACAAGGCAATTGATGCCGGACTTGATGCAGTTCATAAAGTAGAAGTTCCGGATTCATGGAAGAATCCTGCACCGGATGCTCCTGCTAAGGAATTAGAGGGACGTCCTGAGGTTGTTAAGCTTGTTAAGAATCTTCTTGAGCCGATCTCTAAGATGGATGGTGACAGCCTTCCTGTATCCGCATTTGTTGAGAATCCGGATGGTCAGTTCGAGACAGGTGCTTCTGCATACGAGAAGCGTGGTACAGCCGTAACAGTTCCTGTATGGGATCCAAATACATGTATCCAGTGTAACAACTGTGCATTTGTATGTTCTCATGCAACAATTCGTCCATTCCTCCTTTCTGAGGATGAGGTTAAGGCTGCTCCTGAGCAGATCAAGCTTTCTGATACAAAGCCAAAGGCAGGCGAGTACAAGTTCGTTATGAGTGTATCTCCTTTGGATTGTATGGGATGCGGTGAGTGTATTACAGTATGTCCTAAGGCAGCAGATGGTGCTATCAAGATGGTACCACAGGAGTCTCAGGCAGATCAGCAGCCGGTATTTGATTACCTGGTAGCAAATGTCAGCAAGAAAGACAGCGGATTTGCAGATACAACTCCTAAGGGAAGCCAGTTCAACCAGCCACTCCTTGAGTTCTCAGGAAGCTGTGCAGGTTGTGCAGAGACATCTTATGCACGTCTTGTAACACAGCTGTTTGGTGAGCAGATGTACATCTCAAATGCAACAGGATGTTCTTCTATCTGGGGTAACCCGGCTGCAACTTCACCATATACAGTAAACAAGGACAGCAAGAAGGGACCGGCATGGTCAAACTCTCTGTTTGAGGATAATGCAGAGCATGGTCTTGGTATGTATGTAGGTCAGAAGTATCTTCGTGATCAGGCAATTGAGACTCTGAAAGAGATCGCAGCTTCTGATGATGCATCTGCTGATGTTAAGGCTGCAATTGATAAATATCTTGAGACAAAGGATGACACAAAGGCAAATGTAGAGCCTACAAAGGCACTGATCGCTGAGCTGGAGAAGTGTGGCTGTGAGAAGTCAAAAGCAGTACTTGCTAAGAAAGATTATCTTTCTAAGAAGTCTGTATGGATCTTCGGTGGTGACGGCTGGGCATATGATATCGGATTTGGTGGTCTTGACCATGTTCTTGCATCCGGTGAGAATGTCAATGTAATGGTATTTGATACAGAGATGTATTCTAATACAGGTGGACAGGCATCAAAGGCTTCTAACATCGGTGAAGTTTGTCAGTTTGCTGCTGCCGGTAAGGAGATTGGAAAGAAATCCCTTGCAGAGATCGCTATGAGCTATGGTTATGTATATGTAGCACAGATCGCTCTTGGTGCAAATCCTGCACAGGCTGTAAAGGCGATCGCTGAGGCTGAGGCATATAACGGACCATCTCTTATCATCGGTTATGCTCCATGTGAGCTTCACGGAATCGCTAAGGGTGGTATGAACCACTGTCAGGAAGAGATGAAGAAGGCTGTTAAGGCTGGTTACTGGAATCTCTTCTCATTCAACCCTGCTCTGAAGTCAGAAGGAAAGAATCCATTCAGCTTCACATCTGAGAAGGGTGTAAACTTCGATGATTATCAGGCATTCCTGAATAACGAGGCTCGTTATACACGTCTGATCAAGCCATTCCCAGAGAGAGCAGAGAGACTGTTCAAGGAGTCTGAGGATGCTGCTAAGGCACGTTACGAGCATCTGCAGAAACTGGTAGAGCTTTATAAATAATTCTACCGGGTTTATCCTATGTGATAGGATAGAGATCATATTGTGAAGTAACTACGAGGAGGTTGTTGCATTTATGCAGCAGCCTCTTCTTTCTTTTACAGATATTTATTTGTGATTCCGGGTTTACAGATTTTTTACCGCAAAGCTTTGTTTCTGCAGCGGGAGTTTACGGAATGAGTAGAAAGGAATGGGTGATCATATGAAGGACAATAATATTTTGATCGGAGAAATGATAAAATATTATAAGGGTGATCCGAAACGGATCCAGCATTTTATTAAGGTATATCAGTTTGCAAAGATGATCGGGGAGCTGGAACAGCTGGATGAAGGGATGCAGCATATCTTGGAAACAGCAGCGGTTGTTCATGACATTGGGATCAAGCCGGCAGAAGAAAAATATGGCCGCTGTGATGGAAAGATGCAGGAAAAAGAGGGACCGGCAGAAGCAGAAAAGCTGCTTCGCCGGATCGGATATTCCGAAAGGGTGATCAGGAGAGTGAGTTATCTGGTAGGACATCACCACACATATACGGAAATTGACGGCATGGATTATCAGATCCTGGTCGAGGCAGACTTTTTAGTAAACTTATATGAAGATGGAGTATCCGGAGAGGCCATTCGACAGGCATATGATAGGATTTTTCGTACTGATTCGGGAAAAAGGCTCTGCAAGACCAT
Organism: Lachnospiraceae bacterium; assembly: GCA_022774505.1. Lineage (GTDB taxonomy): Bacteria > Bacillota > Clostridia > Lachnospirales > Lachnospiraceae > Jutongia. The sequence continues at coordinate 27,973 of JALFLW010000094.1, read as the reverse complement.
GTTTTTTAAATGAAATGTGTGAAAATGGGTTTTCAAATCATAAAATTTGTGATAAATTGATTGTCGGGGTATTATCAGAAATCAGAAGTAAATGGAAATCTGTCAGAAGCATATATTGTTTTGGCAGGCGAAGTACGATATCGAAAATAAAGGAGTTAGAAAAATGATTAAGGTAGTAAAATTTGGTGGAAGCTCTCTGGCAAGTGCAACACAGTTTTCAAAGGTCGGCAAGATTATCAAGGCTGATCCGGAGAGAAAATTTGTTGTTCCAAGTGCACCGGGTAAAAGGAATGACAAGGATACCAAGGTTACGGATATGTTATATGCCTGCTATGCATTGGCAAAGGAGGAAAAGAGCTTTGGCAGTGCTTTGAAAAAGATTAAAGAGCGTTATGAATCTATTATTAACGGACTGCATATAAAGCTTTCTTTGGATGAGGAATTCAAAGTAATCGAGAAGAATTTTGCCGAGAAGGCAGGAGAGGATTATGCAGCTTCCCGTGGAGAGTACCTTAACGGCATTATCATGGCGAATTATCTGGGATATGAATTTATTGATCCGGCAGATGCCATCCGTTTTGATGAGAATGGTAATTTTATGCCGGAAGAGACAGATAAACTTTTGAAGAAACGTTTAAAGGGTGTTGAGAGAGCTGTTGTACCGGGATTTTATGGTGCAAAGGCGGATGGCACGATTAAGACATTTTCAAGAGGTGGTTCAGACATTACCGGTTCTATCGTATCAAGAGCAGTGCATGCTACCAGTTATGAGAATTGGACAGATGTGTCCGGCTTCCTGATCGCTGACCCGCGTATTATTGACAATCCGGAGCCGATCAAGATCATCACATATCGCGAGCTTCGTGAGCTTTCTTATATGGGAGCAAGTGTTCTTCATGAAGATGCCGTGTTCCCGGTTCGACAGGCTGGTATTCCAATCAACATCAGAAATACAAATGCACCGGAAGACGAGGGAACCTGGATCGTTGAGAGCACATGTCATCACTCCGCATACACAATTACAGGTATTGCCGGCAAGAAAGGATTTGTCGCAGTCAATGTCGAGAAGGACATGATGAATTCCGAGGTGGGATTCGGACGTAAGGTGCTCAGTGCGTTTGAAGAAAATGGAATTAACTTTGAGCATATGCCATCCGGAATTGATACGATGACAGTATTTGTACATGAGCCGGAGTTTGAACAAAAAGAGCAGAAGGTAATATCAGCGATTCATCGTCTGGCACATCCGGATACGATCGATCTGGAAACAGATCTTGCATTGATAGCGGTTGTAGGCCGTGGCATGAAGTCAAACCGTGGTACTGCAGGACGCATTTTCTCTGCACTGGCACATGCCAATATTAATGTCAAGATGATTGATCAGGGTTCTTCGGAGCTGAATATCATTATCGGTGTCAGCAACGAAGATTTTGATGATGCGATCAAAGCAATATATGACATCTTTGTATCGACACAGTTATAATATTTAGAAATAGGGGAATTATAAGAAACAAATACAGAAGATTGCATTTTTATGGGAAAGGCATGGTGATCATTATGGCAGTAGTACATGTGACAGCTGATAATTTTCAGATGGAAGTTTTACAGTCAGAGAAGCCTGTATTAGTCGATTTCTGGGCATCCTGGTGTGGTCCCTGTATGATGCTTGGTCCGGTAGTTGAGGAGCTTGCAGAGACAGTTACGGATGTAAAGATATGTAAGGTCAACGTGGATGAACAGATGGATCTGGCACAGCAGTTTAAGGTTGTGAGTATACCGATGCTGATCTTGTTTAAGGATGGACAGGTGGCAGCTAAGGACATTGGCGTAAAGAGCAAGGATGAGCTGTTGACATTTATGCATCAGTAGCAGGAATATACAAATCGTAAAGCAGGCAGATATGCCTGCTTTATTGTTAATAAAAAAGATATCAGGAGGTCTTATGAAAGAAAAAATATATGATATTTTAATCGTGGGGGCCGGTACAGCCGGTTTGTCGGCTGCAATTTATGCACGAAGAGCAGGAAAAAATGTAATTGTCTTGGAAGAAAAGATGTATGGCGGACAGATTGTTGTGACACCGGAGATTGAAAATTATCCGGGTATCGCTAAGATATCCGGGTTTGAATTTGCACAAAATCTTTATCAACAGGCTAAGGATCTGGGAATGGAGTATCAGACCGGAAGAGTGAGAGAGCTGGTGAGCAAAAGGGAAAGTCAGGAACCGGAGGATGGTGCAGGGCATAAAAAGACCGAAGAAAAAATGCAGCTGGAGGCAGCACAGATCCCCGCACAGGAGGCTTTGAAGGAGAAAAAGTATTTTCAGGCAGTTGTCGATATAAACGGAGAATCACACCGATATCTGACAAAAAGTGTGATATTAGCTACAGGTGCTAAAAATCGTCCGCTGGGACTGGCCGGAGAAGAGCAGATGATAGGACATGGGATATCTTATTGCGCAACCTGTGACGGTATGTTTTTCAGAGGGCGATGCGTGGCTGTTGCCGGAGGAGGAAATACTGCCATGGAGGATGCTGCGTTTTTGTCGCAATACTGTGAAAAAGTATATCTGATCCATCGGAGGGAAGAGTTTCGGGGAGAACAGTCAAAACTGGAAATGCTGGAACAAAAGGAAAATGTAGAAATTCTTCGCTCCTGCGTAGTGACAGGAATGGATAAGGATGCAGAGGGAAATCTCGAAAAGCTTCATGTGTGGGATAAACGGCAGAAGGAAGAAATGATACTTCCGGCAGCAGGACTTTTCATAGCGGTAGGACAGATTCCGGACAATGGAGATTTTTTAGAGTTTTTGTCTGTTGATGAACAGGGATATATTAAAGCGGGAGAAGACTGTAAAACTGTGACAGAGGGCGTTTTTGCTGCGGGAGACTGTAGAACAAAGGGGGTCAGACAGCTTACCACGGCGGCTGCTGATGGTGCGGTTGCGGCATTGGCTGCCTGTGAGTATTGTGACAAGATCTAAAAATTAGGATAGGCTCTATTCCTGACTGTTTCTGTAACGAAGAGGTGGTATTCCCATGATCTGCTTGAATTTACCGGAGAAATAATTTCCATCGGAATAACCGCTCCGGATCGCAATTTCCGTCACAGGCAGATCCGTGCTTCGCAGAAGTCGGGCAGCGGAGCGGATGCGGAGAGTATGCAGATATTTTAAAGGACTGGTGCCATAGATTTTTTGGAATACCCGGCGGAAATGGCGGGAGGACATTCCGGACATGGAAGCCAGATCCGCCATTGTGATATCCTCCCGGAAGTGATATTCCATATAAGCAACGGTATTAGCTAGAGAGACGACGCTGTCAGACGGTTCGGGAGTTGTGTCACTGGCGATCCGTGCTAAAGCGGTGATCATTTGAAGGAAAAGACCACTTGTCATACTCTGAAAACCGGTAGAATGAGAAATGTATTCCTGGTGTATCCTTGTGATCAGGCGGTCGAAATCTTCAAAATTTTCGGGAGAAAGACGGAGTCTTGACTGAAAACCGTTTAGCTGGGTCAGAGCCGGCTCGATCACAAAAAGTGAATGGTAGCCGGGCAGCGATTTGATATCGCCGAAATCCCGGATAAAATAATCCGCCTGAAACATAATATTGCAGATCCGGAAATGGTGGGGATCTTTGTAACCGTGAGATGTATTTTCATTAATGACAAATACATCTCCTTTTTTGATGGAATATTCCTCATCATTGACAATATGTGTGGCACGACCGCCTAATACAAAGACAAGCTCTGAGAAGTCAGCATGGCTGTGCAGAAACATATTTTCGTCATGATGGCCGTATTGAATGTAGAAAGGGAAATCTTTCTGAGGGGTGAAATAGTGAAGATGCATTTCAGTACTCATAATATCCTGGCTCCTTGTCGTAAAGTGGAAAGATGTGAAAATGATATGTCCGAAATATAAAGATTAGTGTCCGTATTATTCTAGCAGCATTCTTTCTGATTTCGTATGATTATACTACAACAAGATGATAGTGTCAAAAGTCCAAAATCCATAAAAGTTATAAAAAACATTTTTTTCTAAATGGAAAAGACACAAAAAAATAATACATATAAAAAGAAATGGAGGGAATTAAAAATGGCAAATCCGTATCTTCCAAGCTGGGAATATATTCCGGATGGCGAACCGAGAGTATTTGGGGACAGGATCTACGTATATGGTTCACATGACAGGGTAGATTCGGCAGAATTTTGTGATTATAAGTTAAAGGTGTGGTCTGCACCGGTGAGTGAACCGGGAAAATGGATATGTCACGGTGATGCTTTTCATACAAGGGCAGACAGAGATCATGGATCTGATGTAGACTGGTCTGAAAAATGTCTTTATGCACCGGATGTAGTAGAAAAGGATGGAAAATATTATCTGTATGCTTATATTCTGGATTCCAAGGGATGTGTGGGAGTCAGTGATAAGCCGGAAGGACCATTTGAATTATTATCCCGTTATGAGTATAATATACCTAAGCATTATGATAATGGAACATTTATTGATCCGGGCGTTTTGGTAGATGACGATGGCAGAGTATATGTATATTGTGGCTATCTGGGATCTTATATGTGTGAGATCAATGGAGATAATATGTATCAGGTGATCGATGGAACATATCAGGAGAATATTATCCCGACAGATGAACCATGGAACTTTTTTGAGGCATGTTCTCCGAGAAAAGTAGGAGATACATATTATCTGATCTATTCACCTAAGAGAGGATGTCAGCTGGCGTATGCGACATCGGATTCTCCGACAGGACCATTTACATATCGAGGATATATCGTGGATAATGGTATTGACTTCCCGGGCGGAAATAATCATGGCTCTATTTGCAAGATTGGAGATCAGTGGTATATTTTTTATCATCGTATGACGAATGGTACGATCATGTCACGAAGAGGGTGTGTGGAAAAAATCGAGATTCTGCCGGATGGTACGATCCCACCGGTAGAAATGACTTCCCTGGGATTTGAGGATTCGCTGAATCCATATGAGCTTACAGCGGCTGATACAGCCTGTGTATTAAAAGGCAGCGATGATCTGATGATCACGGAAATTGATGCATTCACCAGAGTGATCACCAATATTACAGAAGGGTGCATCATGGGATGGAAGTATTTTGATTTCGGTGAGGACTATACAAACGGAACCATGACATTATCATTAAAAATGCAGCCAAGAGGATGCAGCGGCAAAGTACATGTTTATTTGGACGATCCGGCAGAGGGAAAAAAGATCGGTACCATAGAATTTGGCACCGGAGACAGAATCGCTGAGGGTATTGTGCGGATGGTGACAGGCAGACATGCAGTTTATTTTGTGGCAGAGGATGCACATACGGGATGGGCAAAGAATAGCTTTGTCAACAGACAGCTTCTGGATCTGGAGGCATTTGTGTTCCGAAAATAGAAATATATGTTGCACCTGCAGTGAAAAAGCGGCGGGTGCAGGAAAGGTGAGGTAATATTTATGAGAAAAATCTGGAAAAAATTATTGGCATGCAGCCTGGCAGCTGTCCTGACTGTGACAGGAATGCCGGGAGCAACCATAGTGGATCATGTATCTGCAGGCAGCACGGCAGACATTACAATACCGGATGCACCGCTTCCGTTTCAGGATCATGACCCCGAGGAGATCATACAGGAAATGGGAATGGGGATCAATCTGGGAAATACATTGGACGGACATTCGAATTATCTGCCGGGAGAGTTTAACTGGAACAGTGTGCTGACTACCAGAGAGATCATAAAAAGCATGCATGATCTCGGATTTAATACGATCCGTATACCTGTGACCTGGGGCAAGATGATCGATGATGAGGATTATTCCATTGATGAGGCCTGGATGAGCAGAGTGCAGGAGGTTGTAGATTATGCAATCTCTGAAAATATGTATGTCATTCTGAATGTTCATCATGACGGAGCACAGGGAAATGTTCCGGCAGGTGGATGGCTTCATGTAGGAGGCTCAAAGTCAGAGTTCAGAAATATAAAAAAGAAATTTGCGGGGGTGTGGGAAACAATTGCAACCCGATTCAAAAACTATGACGAGCATTTGATCCTGGAATCTATGAATGAAGTTCTTGGAACAAGTGGTGATGATGTCAGTCATGTTAAGGAAGAAATGGACAGGATCAATGAATTAAACCAGAAATTTGTAGATGTTGTCCGTGCAACAGGTTCCAATAATGCGAAACGATGGCTGGATGTACCGACCAGAGTCACAGACATACCGACAATGCTTGATGACAAGTATGGCTTTAAGGTGCCTGAGGATCCGGCTGGCAGGGTTATGGTAGCCGGTCATGATTATAGTGGCTGGGGCGTAAATTCCTTAAATGAGGAAAGTGTTTCCTGTGCCGCTAAGTATAAGGCATTAAAAGAGAAATATGTTGATGCGGGTGTGCCGGTACTCATCGGTGAGTGGGGCGTTCTTGCAAAGCATATCAATGCGACGCAGGGAGAGGGGATGTCCTATCTCTTTAAGAAATATCATATGATCGGGTGCCTCTGGGATGTAGAAGGAAATGATGGGATTGTTGACAGAGCAAATCTGAAAGCCCACTTTAAGACAGTAACTGATTCTATGATGAGAGGATATTTTAAAGATAATGACGCTTCTGATGTACATGGGGCAAAAACAAATGTTGCTTCTTTGTCAGCGTTTAAGGTTAGTGAAACGAATATGGAGATCACGACCGGAACAAGCAGCAGAATTGAAGTTTCAGACTGCCAGCCGGAAGGATCTAACGATGTGATATTGTGGAAATCAGATAATGCTCTGGTCGCGTCTGTTTATGATGGCAAGGTTGTCGGAAGAATGCCCGGAAAGACAACAATAACAGCATTTAGCCAGTCGGGAACTGTTGAAAGAACCATAGAAGTTACAGTAAAGCCTGCAGCACTTGAACAGCCATCCACATCGATCAGCAGCTCTGCTGAGGAGTTAAATCTGCCAGCCGGTAAGGAAGCATTCTTGAATGCATTAGCACTTCCGGCAGATAATGGGGCAGTTGTTTCTTATTCCACATCTGATGAAACAGTTGCTACCGTTTCAACAGTAGGCCGTATAGTTGCAAAGAATATCGGTACGGCAGTGATCACTATGCTTACCTCGGATGGCTTAGAGAAAAAGATTCCGGTTACAGTCAGAGAGGCAGAGAAAGAGACGGCAATTGATTCTCATCTGGCTATATATGTGCTTTACAACGGCAATTACGGTGGAACAGAGCACGGAGCCGACAAGGTACATGTAAGAGGAGATGGCACATATACATTAAAGTTTGATTGTGCTACAGATCTGTCAGATGCAGCAAAGGCTGCAGGAGTGGAGGATCTGAATGGAATCGGTTCTATATATATTTATGACGATGATGTGACGCAGGGAGTGAAGAGAAAGAGTACCTCCTTAGATGGAATGGTATCCTACAGCAGCGTGAAGATCAACGGACAGGAAATGCTGTCGGGACCGACACAGGAATATAAGGCTGTGAAATCATCTGTGCTGGATACGAATAATCCGATCAATGCATGGGATGGTGCAGTATTTACAGATGGAATAAAGATTGATTCCAAGAAATTCCAAGTAACCTTTACGGAGATTGAGAAGCCGACGACAGTGGAAATAACCTTTACATTATCCGGATTTGGTGAGGCTCCGGAGGAGACGCAGGTTCCACAGGAAAGTCAGATGCCTTCTGATGCTCCGGAGATTTCCAAGAAGCCGCAGGAGAGTATTGTGCCAACGGCAGGACCACAGCAGAGCAGCATACCGGAGACAAAACCGACAGAAACAGCGAAACCGTTAAATAGTCAGGCTCCGGGTGTCCAGGTGTCCGAGGTGCCGGCAGCACAGCCATCGGATGCACCTGCAGATACATCGAAAAAGCCGGTTACGACTGTCAAAAAGAAAGTTACAAAGATAACATCGGTCAAAAAGAATGTTACTTTAAAGAAAGGCAAGACTGCCAAAGTTTCCTTTAAAGTAAAGGCAACAGGTTTGAAGAGCAAGGAAATCCTGAAAAGAACCAAGGTCACGGTTTCCGGCAAAAAGACAGTAAAGATCAATAAAAAGAAAATGTCAGGAAAGAATCTTGTCATAACCGTGAAGGGACTGAAAAAAGGAAAATCCACATTGAAGGTTAAGGCGGACAAAGTTCTGACAAAAATGACAATAAAAGTGAAGTGAGGCGATAAACTATGAAGATAAGTAATCCGGTACTCCGGGGATTTTACCCGGACCCAAGCGTTTGCAGAGCAAATGGCAAATATTATATGGTATGCAGTTCATTTGAATACTTTCCGGGAGTTCCCCTTTTTGAAAGTGAAGATCTGGTGCATTGGACTCAGATCGGTCACTGTCTTACCAGAAGCACACAGGTAGATCTGGAGCGTATCAACAGCTCAGGAGGTGTGTTTGCACCAACGATCCGTTATCATGAAGGGCGCTTTTATATGGTGACGACGAATGACACATATCACAAGAATTTTTATGTGTATACAGATGATATCTATGGAGAATGGTCTGAACCGGTATTTGTCGATCAGGGAGGAATTGATCCGTCGCTGTTTTTTGAGGATGGCAAGGCTTATTTTATGAGCAACGGAAGTGACGAGGATGGCAAGGGCTGTATTTTTCAGTGTGAGATTGATATTGCGACAGGTGAACGTCTGACAGAGAGCAGACCAATCTGGAAAGGAAATGGTGGCCGGTATCTTGAGTCACCGCATCTGTACCATATTGGGGACTGGTATTATATTACTGCCGCAGAGGGTGGCACAGAATATGGACATATGATCACATATGCCAGAGGTGATAATCCATATGGACCGTTTGAGTCTTACCCATTGAATCCGGTTGTAACAAACCGTGATCTGGGAGGACATCAGAGCAGGATACAGGGAATCGGACATGGTGACCTGGTGCAGACAGAGGCTGGTGATACATTTATTGTATGTCTTGGATTTCGTCAGGAGGGTATGTGGATGCCATTCCACCATCTGGGGCGTGAGGTATTTCTCGTACCGGTACATTGGCAGCAGGATGGCTGGTTTACAGCAGGTGACAATGGTACTGTAGGGGCAGAAATGGAAATGAATCTTGATGCGGCAGGAGAGGATACCTGCTATGATGTTTCCTTTGAAAGAATGGGACAGGATAGCTTGAGATGGTGCCATTTGAGAGCCTTTGCTCAGGAAAATTATCAATTTATCCAAAACGGTGTAAAGCTTCGGGGAAATCATTTTACCCTGGATGATGTGGATGCACCTACCTTTTTGGGCGTTCGCCAGTCCGAGTTTGATACTGTCCTAGATGTTACGGTGGGAGGAAATTCGCCGGAGGCGGGAATCACCTTCTATCTCTGTGAAGATCATCATTATGATCTGTATCTGAAACAGGGAGAGGGGATTTGCAATGCTGAGCTGAGACTGACTACCGGTGATGCACAGTGTGTAAAAGCATCAGCTGCATTAGTCGAGGGACAGGAAAAAGTTCATTTCCACGTTGAATCCAATGAAGAATTTTATATATTTTCAGTAGAGATTGCCGGAGAAAGAAAAGAGCTTGGAAAAGCCAGGACAAAATATCTGTCCTCTGAAGTGGCAGGAGGGTTTACAGGAACTGTTATGGCTATGTATGCGGTAGATCCCGAAGAAAAGGAAGATGCATGGGCGGAGTTTTATGATCTGCAGTGGACAATGAAGAAATGGCAGGATCAGTAGGAGAAGAAGCATGAACCGTGATGAGGAATTTCTGGCAAAGAGAATAAAAGATCTGGCAGATCAGTCATATCGGACAGGACTTTATACATATACAGGATTTTTGAATCAACAGGAGCAGGCAGTATACAATAGTATCAAGAAAGAAACAGCTTCTGTGACTGCCTGTTTGTTTGGCGGTGCACAGGGATGTGAAAGACAGCTTCTACGGTTTGGTGATGAAGAGAGTCTGGGGTATGACGCCGGATTTCCGATCTGTTGTATTGAGATTAAACCTCTGATAGAGAAATTTGCGGATACATTGACTCACAGGGACTATCTGGGAGCATTGATGCATCTGGGAATTGACAGGAGTACCCTGGGGGATATCATGATCCGTGAGAAGACAGCGTATCTGTTTTGCCTTGAAAAAATTGCTTCATTTATTACAGACAATCTGGATCAGGTCAGGCATACGCATGTACAGTGCAGCCTGCTGGAAAAAATGCCCGAAGCAGTGCGTCCGCAGCTTCAGGCGGTGAAGCTTATTGTTCCGAGTATGCGGCTTGATGTTATCATAGCTAAATTATGTCATTTATCCCGAAGTCAGAGCATAGCACTTTTTCGGGAAAAGAAAATATTTGTCAATGGGGCTCAGCAGGAAAATAATAGTGGTGTCCTGAAAGAACAGGATGTCGTTTCGATAAGGGGCTATGGAAAATTTATCTGTGATGGCATCTTTGGAGAAACAAAAAAAGGAAACCTGAATATTCAGGTTTCCAAATATGTCTGAGTGACAGTAAATTATTAGGACTTTTTACAATTGATGTAGAAAGTCTTAATAATTTATTTTTTTTCATTTTTTTTGTATTCCAGCATGCGGTCATACTGTTCATACATTTTCTGGACACCGTTTTCCAGCAGATAATAATGGTTGATATAAGGAAAAAGCAGGATCAATAGAGGGATGAGCAGGAGGGCAAGCCAGATGTCAGAGCTGGATACAAGTCCCACGACAACGGATGTTGTCATTAAGGCAAAGAGAACCGTGACAATCAAATGGATCAGACGTTCATGCTGAAAGAATTGTATCTGTGTCAGATGATCCCGGATGGCATTGTCCCAGTCTGTATCTTCCGGAGGGGTCTGCAGAAATTCGTCAATCTGCTGCAAATAAGTTAATATTCTCTTTTTCATAGAAATCCGTCCTTTCATAAACCTTTTAGTAGAATTATATCACGATTTCGTGTATATTTATAGATGACAGACAATATAAAATATCCGTACACTGTCGGAGAAATACCAATAAATATAGTATAACAGTGTAGAAAAGAGGAAAAATGAACAAGATCAAAAAAGTAATGCTGACTCCTGCACAGTGTGGACTGGATCTGGGAGATGGCAGTGAGAGAGCAGAATATGTAAATCAGGATTATATATTAAACACATTAGGGAGACCTCATAGAAATATTGGAATTATGTATACATATTATCCAAAGGATAAGGAATGGCCGGAGCGTATCAGTGTTGCCTGTAAGGATATGGAGATACATTTCCAATGGGATTATCCTTATGATGATTATTTCCCGTACAGGGGAGGTCTGGATGGCGATACGAAGGGAGAACCGTTTCAGCAGATGAGAGATATCCGTCGTCATGGTCAGGATGTAGCTTTGACATTAACCATCGACTGTTCTTTGGAGGATGAGTATCTGCGTCAGATTGCAAGGGATCTGAGGACATTTGGCAGAATGCGTCTGCGGATCAATCATGAGTGTGCCGGAGACTGGTTTACCCATAATCAGCGTTTTTCTTACAAGGAGATCGGTGAATTTTTTGTTCGCTTTGCAAAGATTGTGAAAGAGGAAGCCCCACAGATCTCTTTGGTATTTTGCGGTGGTGCGGTAGGGAATCTGGAAGCTGAGGATGCACCGGTACAGTATGAGGAGGAGTTTAAGGAGGCATTTGACATTGCAGATATATGGTCAAATGACTGTTATCTGGCATTACATTACGGATGGCCGTTTGATGTATGTGAAAAGGGTGGTGACAGTTACGCCATGACACCTGTAGATCTATTCTTCGAGCGTTTAAATAAGACTTCCCAAAGAATGACAAAGGTAAATCATGGCGAATGTAAGCCGTTTGTAATCTCCGAATTTAATACAGATGGAGATGTGACAGGTCCTATGCGTCAGGGAGAATCCGTAAAGCGTTTTGTTGAAAAATTAAAATCAGAAAATGCAGACTGGTTTGATGGATTTTCTATGTACCAATTCAGGGACAGAGGAAGACTTGGTCTGGAAATCGAGGATCCAAACAATCCTGCAGTGGGGATTCCACAGCCGATCCTTAAGGATTATAAGGATATTCTTGAGGATCCGTTCTTTCTGCCGAGACTGGAAGAAAAGGAGGAGCTTTCCCTTCCTGTGACACTTCGATGGGGTGGTGCTGAGGATGCGGAAGGAATTGCTATTCCGATTATATTTGATAAAACACCGGAATTTTGTGAGATTACATTTGAAGAAGATTTAAATCTCATGATAGAATTAAATGGACGTTGGTTTTATAAAGCACCGGGAACAAAGACAGTTGATATGATGTCTGCATTTTTTGAGAAGCCGGTAGCACCGGGAACGGAAATGACATTGAAAATATTTGCACCACCGGCTTCCGGGGAGAATGATCCGTCTCAGGGAGATGACTGGGCAGTAAACTACTATACGACGATGACCCAAATGCCACAGCTTCGTATTCGTTACGAAGAGATCCAGGAGGTATTATAAAAATGGAACACGCGATTGCTACACTGAAAAAAGGAGAGGGACGCACGATCAAGGCCGGAGGAGCATGGATCTATGACAATGAGATCGCCAGTGTGGCTGGAAGCTTCGAGGATGGTGACATTATACTGGTTCATGATTTCGATGGGTATCCGATGGGAAAGGGGTATATTAACCGTCATTCTAAAATACGCATCAGAATGTTGACGCGTCATCAGGATCAGGAGATTGATGATGCGTTTTGGAAAATGCGTCTGCAGGCAGCCTGGGATTACCGGAAGGCTGTCGGTGATATTTCAAGTTGCAGAGTAGTTTTTGGAGAGGCAGATTTTTTACCGGGACTTGTCATTGACAAATTCAGTGATGTATTGGTGGTGGAGTCTCTGGCTCTTGGGATTGACCGGTACAAGGAGCATCTGGTGGAGCTGCTAAAGGAAATCCTTGCAGCAGATGGTATAAAGATTCGGGGAGTTTATGAGCGCAGTGATGCAAAAGAGCGTTTAAAAGAAGGACTGGAACGTGTCAAAGGCTTTCTTGGGCCGGAGTTTGATACAAATGTGGAGATCATAGAAAATGGTGTTCATTATATGGTAGATGTGAAGGAAGGCCAAAAGACAGGTTTCTTTCTTGATCAGAAATATAATCGTCAGTCGATAAGATCGATCTGCAGAGGAGCAAAGGTATTAGACTGTTTTACCCATACGGGATCATTTGCCCTAAACGCAGGGCAGGCAGGGGCAGCAAGCGTACTGGGACTGGATGCGTCTGAACTGGGAATAGAGCAGGCAAGAAAAAATGCGGCCTTGAACGGCCTGTCCGATATCGTGGAATTTGAGTGTGCGGATGTTTTTGAAAAGCTGCCGGCAATGGAAGCGGCAGGAGAAAAATTTGATGTGATCATATTAGATCCGCCGGCTTTTACAAAATCCCGCAATTCTGTCAAAAATGCCATAAAAGGATATCGTGAGATCAATCTCCGGGCAATGAAACTTATCAGGGACGGTGGGTATCTGGCAACATGTTCCTGCTCTCATTTTATGACATATGAGCTGTTTACGAAAACGATAGGTCAGGCTGCGTCAAATGTACATAAGAGGCTTCGGCAGGTATCCTTTGCAACGCAGGCACCTGATCATCCGATCTTATGGGCTGCAGATACATCCTACTATCTGAAATTCTATATCTTTCAGGTTGTGGATGAGAAATGAAGACTGATAAATGGCGAAATAATATAAAAATTCGACGTTACAGGAAATAGGCAGATGGAATCATTGAAAAATTATCACATTACCGGTATCCGGATGAGAAAAAAGCCGTGTTTGATGAACTTGAACAGGCAGTGAGAGGGTTGGATGCAGAAGAGGTGGTAAAAGTGGTGTCAAAACTGTTATTATGTACAGTTATTATGATCAACAAAAATTTTTCTTGACATTTTCTATCGAAAATGCTATAAATAATTTAGATAGTATGTTACTTGGTTCGTAAGAGATTCGAGGCATTAACTAGACATAAATTTTACAGGATATTTATGTGAGTTAGTGCCTTTTTTTATTGTTATAAATCACTTTGTTTCTGTGACAGATCATCCGCAAAGAGCTTGTTTGTATCAATGCAGTATAAATCCCGGGTATGCAGAGGTATAGAATTCTAAAAAAAGCGGACAATATAGAGGATATGCAGACAAAAAGGCTTTTTACATGAATATCGCCAGGAAAGGAAGGATGAATCATGAAAGACAAAATTTTTGAAGTCTTACAGAGGATCGGAAGAAGCTTTATGCTTCCAATTGCAATCCTGCCTGTTGCCGGATTGCTTCTGGGACTTGGTAGTTCTTTTACAAACGAGACGACCATAGCAACGTATCATTTAGGAAAAATTCTCGGAGATGGGACAGTTCTCCATGCACTTCTGGTTATTATGAATAAAGTAGGAAGTGCGGTGTTTGATAACCTGCCATTGCTGTTTGCGGTAGGTGTAGCAATCGGAATGGCAAAGAAAGAGAAAGAGGTTTCAGCTCTTTCTGCTGTAATAGCCTATTTTGTAATGAATATCGCTATTAGCGGTATGCTGGAGATCAATGGAAAGATTCTGGAAGACGGAAGCATTTCAAAGGATGTACTCAGCGGAACCATTGCTTCCGTATGCGGTATTAATACATTGCAGATGGGTGTATTTGGAGGAATTATCGTAGGACTCGGTGTGGCAGCACTGCATAATCGTTTTCATAAGATACAGCTTCCTAATGCATTGTCATTCTTTGCCGGTTCCAGATTTGTGCCGATCATTTCTACGATCGTATACATGTTTGTTGGCATTTTGATGTATTTTGTATGGCCGGTCGTTCAGAATGGGATCTATTCGCTGGGTGGCCTGGTGACAGGAAGCGGATATTTTGGAACGCTGATCTTTGGTATTGTTAAGAGAGCGTTGATACCGTTTGGACTTCATCATGTATTCTATATGCCGTTTTGGCAGACAGCCGTGGGTGGCACCATGGAAGTGGCAGGACAGACAATTCAGGGTGGACAAAACATTTTCTTTGCCCAGCTTGCGGATGCATCTCATGTGACACATTTCAGTGCGGATGCCACAAGATATTTTTCAGGAGAATTTATTTTTATGATATTTGGTCTGCCGGGAGCAGCATTGGCGATGTATCGTACTGCGAAACCGGAGAAAAAGAAACAGGCAGGCGGACTTCTCTTTTCGGCAGCATTAACTTCTATGCTGACCGGTATTACAGAACCGATCGAGTTTTCTTTCCTGTTTGTGGCACCAGTCCTGTTTGTGGTACAGGTTATACTGGCCGGCGCAGCCTATATGATCGCTCATATTTTAAATATTGCAGTGGGTCTTACGTTTTCGGGGGGGTTTCTTGATCTGTTCCTTTTCGGTATTTTGCAGGGCAACGATAAGACAAGCTGGCTGCGTATTATTCCGGTAGGTATTATTTATTTCTTCCTGTATTATTTCATCTTCTCGTTCCTTATCAAAAAATTGAATCTGAAGACACCGGGACGTGAGGACGATGATCAACAGGTGAAGCTCTATACCAAGGCAGATGTTAATGCACGCAAGTCCCAAAAAGCGGACAGCGATAATGAGGTGGAAGCAGATCCTCTCAGTGCGGATATCACCAAAGGACTTGGCGGAAAGAAGAATATCGACAGTGTCGATTGTTGTGCAACGAGACTCCGCTGTACCGTTTATAATGCACAGCTGGTAGACGATGCATTATTGAAATCCACAGGTGCAAGCGGTGTGATACACAAAGGAAATGGCGTGCAGGTGGTCTATGGGCCGAATGTGACCGTGATCAAATCAAATTTGGAAGATTACCTTGAAACAGCACCGGATATCGAATATACTAAAGACAGTATAGACACTGTGGAGGAAGAGGAAACCCCACAGCAGGAGGAGACGGAACAGAAGGTTACAAAGACAATTGTAATATCAAGCCCGATCACAGGAGTGGCAGCGGATCTGTCAACAGCACCGGATGAGGCATTTGCCGGGAGAATGATGGGGGATGGAGCTGTTGTTACACCGACAGATGCTATCGTGAAAGCACCGGAGGATGGAGAGGTCGTCTTTGTATTTGATACGAAGCATGCCATTGGTTTTATGACAGATTCCGGACTTAGTATGCTGCTGCATATAGGCATTGATACGGTACAGTTAAATGGAAAAGGTTTTGAAGTGTTTGTAGAGAATGGACAGAAGGTGAAAAAAGGAGATCCGATGATGAAACTGGATCTGGAGTATCTGAAAGAGCATGCACCATCTGTCACCTCTCCTGTGCTGTGCACCGAATTGGAGGATAACCAGAAGATCCGGCTGCTAAAGGACGGAGAAATCAAGGCAGGAGAGGACTTGTTTGCTGTTGATTTCTACGAATAAACAGAAATGTGAGGATCGGATATGTACAGAATCGTAAAAGTATTAAATCATAATGCGGTACTTGCGGTTGATTCAGAGGATAGTAAGCAGTATCTTTTGATGGGAAAAGGAATTGGTTTTGGCAGAAAGGTGAGCGAGCGTGTAGAACCCGGAGAGGATAGCAGGATCTATACACTGCAGGCCTGTGAAGAGCGTGGCAGTGCGGACGAGATCGTAAAGACGATAGATCCGGAATTTTTAGAGATTTCCAATATGGTATTGGATGAAGCGGAAAAAGTGTTCGGACATATTGACCGTAACATTTTATTTCCCCTCGCAGATCACCTTTATTATGCAGTGGAACGTATGAAGAAGCATGAACAGATCAGTAATCCGCTGACAGAGGATATAAGGATCCTTTTTCATATGGAATATAAGGCGGCAAGCTGTGTAGTGCCGGTCCTCAAAGAAAAATTTGGAATAACCATCGGAGATGATGAAGTGGGATATATTGCATTACATGTACATTCAGCCATCGACGATGATAAAGTATCTGATGCCATGAAGACAGCCCGTGCGGTACGGGAATGTATTGAGATCGTAGAAAATGCCATGGGAAAAAGAATTGATGTCATGACATTGTCTTATAACAGATTGATGAACCATGTGCGTTATATGATCGTGCGGGCATTGAGGGGCGAAAAATTAAAAATGAGTTTAAATGATTATATGAGTGTAAAATACCCGGAAGAATTTGCAATGGCAGAGAAAATCTGCGGGCAGATCGGAAAGACGATCGGCTGCACTCTGAAGGATGCGGAGACCGGGTATCTGGCAATGCATATTTGTCGTGTGACAAGCGGTGAACTGGATGGTGCCGAGGAGTAAAATAGCAATCGAAATTACAAAATATCAATATAAAAATTAATAGTACCTAATAAAAGAAATGGAGGAATTAATTATGAAATCATTTAATTATGTAATTACAGACGAGGTAGGTATTCATGCAAGACCGGCAGGACTGCTGGTAAAGGAAGCAAAGAAATATGAGTCAACGGTTACGATCGTAAAAGGAGATCGCAGGGCGGATGCGAGAAAACTTATGATGTTAATGTCTCTGGGGGTAAAATGTGGTGAGGAGATCACTGTAGAGATAGAGGGTGCTGATGAAGAAGCAGCAGCTGCAGGCATTGAGAAATTTTTTGAGGAAACATTATAATCGATTGCATATCATATCCTGTCACAGGGCAAAGTCATAGAATGTATGATATTATCATGCGGAAATGGAGGCTGTGGTGGAAATATACGAGGGAAAGTCGATCTTTAAAGGGATCGCAATTGGAAAGATATATTATTACCAAAAGGGAAAGCAGCAGGTTAAGAGAGAAAAGATCCGGGATGTTGCTGCCGAGAAAGCAAGATATGAGGCTGCAAATGAAAAAGCTTCTGTACAGCTTCAGGCACTGTACGAAAAAGCGGTCAAGGAAGTCGGGGAGGCAAATGCAGCGGTATTTGAGGTTCATATGATGATGCTGGAGGATGATGACTATGTTTCCTCTATTGTCAATATGATCGAGACACAGCATGTAAATGCTGAATTTGCTGTGGCATCTACAGGTGATAATTTTGCAGAGATGTTTTCACAGATGGATGATGAATATTTTAAGGCGAGAGCAGCGGATGTTAAGGATATCACAGAGAGACTGATCTCTGTTCTGGCTGAACAGGAAGAAACCGGAGATATTGGAAATGATCCGGTGATCGTTGTAGCAGATGATCTGGCTCCGAGCGAGACAGTTCAGATGGACAAGGAAAAATTGCTGGCATTTGTTACGCGTCATGGTTCGGCAAATTCCCATACGGCGATATTAGCAAGGACCATGAACATTCCGGCATTGATCGGTGTAGATATCAAAGAGGAATGGAATGGCCATATGGCAGTTGTAGATGGCAGAGACGGCAGGCTCTATATTGATCCGGATGAGGAAATACTGACAAGGTTTCAGGATGCACAGAAAAAGGAGCTGGAGGCAAGAAAACTGTTATCTCTTCTGAAGGGAAAAGAGGATGTGACAGCAGATGGCAAGCATATTAAACTTTATGCCAATATCGCCGGTGTGGGGGATGTTGCGAATGTGCTTGCAAACGACGCTGCCGGGATTGGTCTTTTTCGAAGTGAATTCCTTTATCTGGAGGCAGAGGATTATCCGGATGAGGAAACACAGTTTCTGGCATATAAACGTGTGGCAGAAAATATGGCAGGCAAAAAGGTTGTTGTGCGTACACTGGATATTGGAGCAGATAAGCAGGTGGATTATTTCAAGCTGGACAAGGAAGAAAATCCCGCAATGGGATATCGTGCTATCCGTATCTGCCTGGATCGACCGGAGATTTTCAGAACACAGCTTCGGGCATTGATCAGGGCAAGTGCCTATGGCGAGATTGCCATTATGTATCCAATGATCATTTCTGTAGAAGAGGTGCTAAAGATCAAAGAAATCGTAGCATCCGTGAAAAAGGAGCTTGATGAGCAGGGAATACAATATGGTGATTTTGAGCAGGGTATCATGATCGAGACGCCGGCGGCTGTTATGATGAGTGAGGAACTCGCTCAGGAGGTGGATTTTTTCAGCATCGGAACTAATGATCTGACACAGTATACACTGGCTATGGACCGACAGAATATGAAGCTGGATACCATGTATGATCCACATCATCCGGCAATTCTTAAAATGATCCGGATGACTATTGACAATGGTCACAAGGGAGGCTGCTGGGTAGGAATATGTGGCGAGCTGGGAGCAGATACTACATTGACTGAAACGTTTCTGAAAATGGGAATTGATGAACTATCCGTATCACCATCATTTGTTTTACCGGTGAGAAAGATCATTCGTGAAACAAAGGTGAAATAAAAAATAAAGAGTGAATGGAACTAACAAAGAAACAGTCCTTGAAAATGAAAATTTTCAGGGACTGTTTCTTTAATAAATAAATTTTTTGGGGGAAATTTTAAGCTGTTATTATCTGTTTAACAGATTTTTGATATCTTCTGTGATCTGCTCTTTTGTAAGACGGTTTTTCTTTATTACCTCATCGGCATTATAACGGTCTAAAAATTCTTTTTTCAGACCATAATTTAATACCTTTACAGAGGAATCTCCATAGAAACGGGCTATCTTTTCACCAAATCCGCCATCCAGGATGCCATCCTCCATAGTGATCACGATATCATGCTCTTTTTTCAGATTCTCTAATAATTCTTTATCGATGCCTGTTATATAATAAGGATTTATCACGGTGGCATGGATATCTGTCTGTTTTTGGAGTTCGGAAGCTACATCCAGGCCAAGGGAATAGAAGTTTCCTAAACCGATCACAGCTACCGTTTTTCCAGACTGGGTGATTTCATATTTATCCAGCTTGGAGAAATCCTTTGTTACGGCCTGACCGTTCGATAAAACAGGTCCTCCCGGTACGCGGATGGCGACAGGATGCTCCTGCTGTTCAAGACTCCAGTCAAGCATCGCCAGATACTCTTCTTTTGTGGTTGGAGCCAGATAAACGAGGTTTGGAATATTGGCCATCATCGGAATGTCATAAAGACCGAGATGTGTTACATCATTCATGCCGTATACGGTGCCCCAGAAAGTGATGATAGTAGCTGCATTGTTGTTGATACACAGATCCTGGGAGATCTGATCATAGGTTCTCTGGACGAATGTACTATAAACACCCCAGACAGGCTTTCCACCGTTTGCAGCAATTCCGGAAGCTAATGCAACGGCTGTCTCCTCTGCAATGCCGACATCAACAAATTGTTTTCCTGCTTTATCCCTCTTATCTTTTGTAAATCCGAGGACAGTAGGAGTAGCAGAGGTGATCGCTACGACGGAAGGATCTTTTTTCATTTTGTCGAGGAGATAATCGGCGGTGATATCAGAGTAATCGTCCCCCTGAGGCTGTGCAAGAGCTTCGCCGGTTTCTAAGTTAAATGGAGCATTGTAATGCCAGGTTTCTTTGTCCTTTTCAGCAGGCCCATAGCCTTTTCCTTTTTGGGTACGGATATGGACAACGACCGGACGACTGCTGTCTTTTACCTGTTCAAAGGCATTGATCAGTTCTTTTACATTATTTCCTTCGTCAACGTAAATATAATCAAGTCCCATTGCACGGAACAGATTACATTCAGCCTGTCCCTTCGTTTCGCGTAAAAGCTTCAGATTCTCATAGAGTCCGCCATGGTTTTCGGCGATTGACATATCATTGTCATTTACGACAATGATCAGATTACTTTCCAGTTCGGCTGCGAAATCCAGTCCTTCTAAAGCTTCTCCGCCACTAAGGGATCCATCCCCGATCACTGCTATGATATTTTCCTTTTTGCCATTCAGATCGCATCCTTTTGCCAGACCACATGCCAGACTGATCGATGTGGAGGTGTGGCCAACCGTAAAATGATCATGGCTGCTTTCCTGTGGATTACTGTAGCCGGAGACATCATCATAATGCTCCTCGTACAAATAGGCATCTTTACGACCGGTCAGCATTTTGTGAGGATATGTCTGATGAGATACATCATATACGATCTTATCCTTGGGGGAATCAAAAACATAGTGAAGTGCGATCGTTGCTTCCACCATTCCAAAATTTGGACCGAAGTGACCTCCGTGGATGCTTGCTCTTTTGAGTAAAGCCTGTCTCATCTCTGATGCAAGTTCAGTCATTTGATCAATGTTGAGCTTTTTTACATCTTCAGGTCCGTTAATTGTCTCTAAATACATATATTTATCCTCCTGACTATAGATTTATAGAATAAGTATATCACTTAAAGCTGACTTTAGGTCAAGGCGGGAAGACAACACTTTATATAATTTTTATAAGTCTTAGTTATTAATATTCTTTTTTTGTTCTAAATATTGATTGATCTGCTCTTTGGTATCACGATATCTTCGTGATGAAACAGGTATACAGCTTCCCTCTGTCATTTCTGCCTCATATCTGCGGAGTGTTTTTAAAAATGACGGATTGATCAGATAGCTTTTATGAACCCGTATGAGCAGATCAGGAAAACGCTCCTCAAGAGCTGTAATGGCTTCTGAGCTTTCAAAGGAGTCATGGAGACAATGAAGTGTTGTATAATGTCCATCACTTTTAATATAAATGAGTTCATTTTCAGCAAGATATAACAGACTGTTATCTTTTCCTTTAAAACTTATGCGTTTGGCTGCAGCAGGGAGAATAAAATGATCCGCTACCGGAGTCTCTGTAAAATGAATCGGATATATGACATCTCTGGAGTCCATGGGAATGGCATTGGCAATAAAACAGGTGCGTATCCTTGGCTCGGTTTTCCACTTTCCGTTTTCGTCCTTTATCCAGACCTGTCTCCAGTTTAATAGCACTCTTTGATTGCAGTGTATCACTTTATTATCAGGATAAAATGTATCAACCAGAAAGGTTACGACAATCTCACAGCTGTCTTTATCTTTCCAAAGAAGTTTTGATTTCATATCGGAAAGCTCAAAGGTTAATGTGTTATTTTCCTTTGAAAATGTTTCGATCAATTTTTTTCTGGAAGAAATGATCTGTCCATCACATGGACCATACCAATGAATATCCTCATGCATGGCATCAATAAAAGGCTGTATATCATTCTTGTAATAACAGTTTAAAATATTTACACTCTGAGCGATCAGTCCGGTTGTGTTCATGAAAGTTCCCCTTATCCCTTATAGTATTATTTGCCGCAGATTTTGCGGTGTGAAATCTGTCTGTGTTTTGGCAGACAAAGTACAATTATTATCTTATATTTATCATAAAAAATCAAGGATAACAGGTGTCGATATGTAACCAGTTATGGGGTGTTTCCTGATCACCGGTATGGGAAGACTCCGTTAGTGATTGATTTCAAAAAATGCTACGGCACTGGCAGCCGCCACGTTTAAGGAATCAACATTGTGTGACATTGGTATCATTACCGTGTGGTCGCAGAAGTGAATCGTTTCCGGGGCTAATCCATCTCCCTCGGTGCCTAAAATGATGGAAAGCTTATCTGCATTTGATAGGATAGGATCGGTAATGGAGAGCGAATGGTCGCAGAGAGCCATGGCAGCGGTCGTAAATCCCAGTTCCTTTAATAATTGCGTGTAGTGGAGCGGCATGTTTTTGAAAACGGGCGAAGAGGGCAGATATGTCCATGGAATCTGGAATACAGTACCCATGCTTACCCTGGCGGCACGACGGTATAAAGGATCGCTGCATCCGGGAGTCAGAAGGACTGCATCCATGTCAAGAGCAGCTGCCGAACGTATTATTGCACCCACATTTGTCGGATTTACTACGTTTTCAAGTACAGCAATGCGATGGGCAGTACGGCACAGCTCAAATACATCTGCCGGCTTCGGACGGTGCATGGCACAGAGAGCACCACGGGTGAGTGCGTAGCCGGTCAGCTTTGTTAAAATATCATAAGGGGCAGTATATATAGGGATGTCTGCACAGCGTGGAATAATATCTGCAAGCTGTGTTGTGATATGTTTTGGTTCTGTAAGCAGCGAGATAGGACAGCAGCCCATATCCAGAGCCCGGGAAATGACTTTCGGACTTTCGGCAATAAATATACCACCATCCGGTTCATAATAATGCAGCAGCTGCACTTCGGAATATCGGGTGTAGAGATCCAATTCGGGGCTGTCTAAATCAGTAATATGTATAATATTTGACATTGCAATGACAATACCTTTCTAAATATTAAGCCGGATATATATCTGACATCCATAAGAATATCTCTTTTTGCACGATAACGCAAATGGGTTCATACATTTTTCATAATGATATAGTACAATACTTCCTGTATACAGCTTTTAAAGATTGGCATACAGAGGTAATCGGATGTCTGGAAGGGTATAGGTATCGCAATGGAAGAAAGAGAATATTATGGAAAATATTATGAACCTCTGCAGGAGTTGAAAGGAGAGGTGCTGCAATGGCTGGATGACATTGTAGCTGCTATTGCCGGAGAACAGGGAGAGGTACCGGTAGAACATATCCGCAGCAGGATAAAATCTCCGGAGGGACTGCAGGAAAAACTAAAAAGAAAGGGACTGCAGGAAAATGTCGAAGAGGCAATGTGCCAAATATCGGACATAATTGGATTTCGTCTGGTAACACATTTTGTGGGAGATGTGTATAGAATTGTTCAGTACATAAAAGAGGACGGACGATATACTGTGATAAAAGAAAAAGATTATATTTCTTCCCCGAAACAGAATGGTTATAGGAGCTATCATGTGATTCTTGAGTGTCCGTTTTGTGGAACAGAAAATGAACGGCTTCGTGTTGAAATACAGATCAGGACGATTGCCATGGACTGCTGGGCCAGTCTGGAGCATGAGATGAGATATAAAAAACATATTGAAAATGCAGCATTGATTGAAAAGGAGCTGAAAAGATGTGCGGGTGAAATGGCATCCACAGATCTGTCGATGCAGACGCTGAGAGATATGATTCGAAAGGAATAGGAAAATGAGATTATTATATGCGGAAGATGAAATGGGATTATCAATGGCCGTCACAGAGGTTCTTAAAATGGAAGGTTTTGAAGTAACCGCGGTTATGGACGGGCTGCAGGCTGATGAAATACTGCAGAAGGAGCATTTTGATATGGTCATTCTTGATATTATGATGCCCGGAATGCAGGGCACGGAGGTGGCTGAAAATATGCGCCGACGGGCCGATTATACACCGGTGCTTCTGTTGACGGCTAAGGCGGAAACAGAGGATCGCATTGACGGACTAAATAAAGGAGCAGATGATTATCTTGCAAAGCCTTTTGCCATGGGGGAGCTTGTGGCAAGGGTAAATGCGATGATACGAAGAAACAGGGAATATCAGAAGACGATACTGAATGTATCCAATGTAACATTGAATCTGGAGAGTAATGAGCTCTCGGCAATATCAGGAAGTCTGATACTGAGTGCCAGAGAAGCGAAACTTCTGGCCATGTTTTTGGAAAAAGAAGTAGTCAGTTATTCGATAGATGATATTGTGACACAGGTTTTTCAGGGGGACGTGGGCACCGATGAGATCACACTGTATGTCGCATATCTGAATAATAAACTGACACAGATCCATGGAAAGATCAGGCTTATTGAAGAGGATGGAAAAATTCATCTGAAAAAGGAGGAATCCGTATGAAAAAATTACGGCGAAATCTGGTAGGAATCGTATTTGGATCCGTTGTAGCCGTGTTTATCCTTATGACATTTCTGGTGCTTGGATGCCTGCAGTCTTATAATAATGATCAGGCAGATATGATGACACAGATCATCAGTGAAAATAACGGGACTGTTCCCAAATTGAAAGATTATGAGGAAAAACAGACGAACGGAGTGTTTTGGGAAAATAAATTTCATGAATTTAATGAAGAGTCTGCCTATAGGACCCGTTATTTTTGTGTGTCCGTAAATCAGGACAAAGAAATTATTTCCGTGGATATGGAACATATTGCAGCGGTAAATGAAAAAAGGGCACAGAGAATGACAAAGCTGGTCTTCTATAGAAAAAATGATGTGGGAAATATAGGAACCTATCGGTATCGCAAGGGATATACAGATGGAAAATTGTCTGCGGTGATCTTTTTAGATTGCAGAGAAAATCATGAATTTTACCGACTTGTTCTTACCTTAACGATCGGGGTGGAAGCATTACTGACAATCCTGATCACAGTGATTTTTGCTGTTGCATCCAAAAGAGTAGTGCGTCCGTTTGAAATCAATTCGCAGAAACAGAAGCAGTTTATTACGGATGCGAGTCATGAGCTTAAAACTCCTCTCGCAATCATTTCGGCCAATGCAGAGGTATTACAGTATAAGGGCCAAGGGAGTGAATGGCTGGACAATATCATTGAGCAGTCAAAACGGATGGGAAAACTGATCAATCAATTATTAACACTGGCCAAGCTGGATGAGGTGCAGGAAAAGCAGAATCGGAGAGATGTGGATATGTCGGATCTTGTAAAAAATATATCGGAATCTTTCAGGGAAGTGCTGGAACGCAAAAATGTAACGTTGCAACTGGATATTGAAAAGAATACAAATATTAAGGCAGATCCGGAACAGATGGAGCAGTTATTTACAATATTAATGGATAATGCGGCAAAATATGTCAGCGATAATGGAAGTGTGATCTGGAAGGTGGAAAAATCGAATCATGGAATTGATTTTTCGGTATCTAATACCTCTAAGGAGCAGTTTGAGGATACGAACAGGCTGTTTGACCGGTTTTACAGAAATGACAGTTCACGTTCTTCTAAGACTGGTGGGCATGGTATCGGATTATCGATTGCCAAAAAGATCACTGACAGCTATAAAGGAAACATTTCCGTGAGATCAGAGGAGAATTTTGTGACTTTTTATGGTAATATAAATGGATAGAAATGATACAAAGAGGAAAAGAGAATGTTAAAGGAATCAAGTAAAAAGATAACAGGAGCAGTCAGGTATCTGATAGCAGCTATAGTCACCGGTGTATTGGTGGGAGGAATCGATGCTGTATTTGGACGTGTGTTGCTCGCATTGTCTGATTTTCGTACCGGCCATGTGTGGTATCTTCTGCCCTTTCTGCCTGGGGCAGGTCTTGTGATCGTGTGGCTTTATCATTTTTTTAGTGAGGAAAGCCTGAAAGGGATGGGACTTGTACTGGAAACAGGACAGGGAAAAAGGGGTCATATTCCACTGGTATTGATCCCTCTGGTCACAGTAGGAACCTGGATGACACATTTGTTTGGAGGAAGTGCCGGCAGAGAGGGTGTAGCAGTGCAGATCGGTGCGGTGGTAGGCCATACCCTGGAAGACAGATTTCATATCAGCGGAAACAAAAAGACAATGCTTATCACAGGTATGGCTGCTGGATTTGGCGGATTATTCCAGACACCTTTGGCAGCAGCATTTTTTGCTATGGAAGTGATCACAGCGGGAAAAATGGAATATGCAGCGATGCTTTCGGCCATAACGGCTTCGTATGCGGCATCTTTTACGTCTCATTGGCTTGGCTTGGAAAAGTTTGCCGTAAATATCGGTGCAAAGCTTACTATCTCGGATAGAAATGTATTTGCTGCGATCATTATTTTTGGTATTATTTTTGGATTGACAGGGCGTGTTTTTGCCGGATTATTGAAATGGTCCAAAGAAAAGATGAGTCATATTTTTGTAAATCCCTATGCGAGGATCGGTATCGTTTCTATTCCATTAGTAATCCTTCTGGCGGTATTGTATCAGGGTAGATATTGTGGACTGGGGACCAATCTTATCGCTGCGGCATTTGACGGACAGACTGTCTGTTATTATGACTGGATCATCAAATTATTGTTGACGGTTCTGACACTTTCCATTGGATTTCAGGGTGGAGAGGTTACACCGTTATTTTCGATGGGAGCAACGCTTGGAATTGTTCTGGGAGGAATCTGCGGTCTGCCGGCGGAGGCGTGTGCAGCTTTGGGATATGCTGCCGTATTTGGAAGCGCAACGAATACGCTGATCGCTCCCATACTGATCGGCATGGAAGTGTTTGGAACAGGTAATGCCCTGGCATTTGTCCTGGCATGTGCCATTGCCTATGCGGTAAATGGAAACAGGTCTATTTATTCTGCACAGCATGTATTAGATTAATGAAAATAAAGGATAGAATGGAGAAAAGAAAGATGACAACAAGGGAGGAAGCTTTGAAATTCGGTCTATCATTTCCGGCAGCCTATCAGGATGCCCCTTTTCGGGATGATAACTGGCAGCTGGTGCGTGTAAAGGGAAGCAGGAAAGCTTTTTTGTGGACATACGAAAGAGAAGGTTATATTCATCTCAATGTAAAGGCAGATCCGGAATGGCGGGATTTCTGGCGTAGTGCATATGAGGCGGTGATACCCGGCTGGCACCAGAATAAGGAGCATTGGAATACTGTGATCCTGGATGGAAGTATCCCGGACAAAGACATTAAGCGTATGATCAGGGAAAGCTATGAGCTTGTGACAGACAGTCCATCAAAACGGATATATGATGCAGTCAGGCAGATCCCACGGGGAAAGGTGGCAACTTATGCAAGAGTGGCTGAGATGGCAGGAAATCCAAGGATGTACCGGGCGGTAGGAAATGCACTTCATCGTAATCCTGATCCGGAAGGCATCCCATGCTACCGTGTTGTCAATTCAAAAGGGCAGTTGGCGGGGGCATTTGCCTTTGGAGGCGAAAATGAGCAGGCCAGGCGTTTAGAGGCAGATGGGATCGAAGTGGTCAATGGACAGGTAGACCTGAAAAAATATGGATATTAGTATATACTTAACTAAGACTTCCCATACCAATAATGGGAAGCAACCCATAATATATCTTATGTCAATAAGAGGAAATAGCATTTTGCCTTGAAAAACAAATTAATTCGTGAGCTGTGACTAAAAAAATTGTCTTGTCACTTACGGATTTCGAAAAGACGAATTGCTTTGCTGCTTTGATGTTTGATGAACGCATCCTCCCGTATTCACCCCAAGGTGGGAATCAGGGGTTTCGAGAGGCACTTGCACCCGCTGGTACTTACGCCCCAAGTTTTACAGA
>JALFLW010000008.1 GCA_022774505.1 Lachnospiraceae bacterium | reverse complement strand
GTAGGTGTTATCAATGCCGATAACAAAATGATAACATTAGCTCGTATAGGCAGGATAATATGGATATATCAAATAATCAAAAGAACGAGAAACATTACAGAGAATAATTCCTAAACAAAAAGCGTTAGTCTTTGTAGAATTG
Organism: Lachnospiraceae bacterium; assembly: GCA_022774505.1. GTDB lineage: Bacteria > Bacillota > Clostridia > Lachnospirales > Lachnospiraceae > Jutongia. The sequence continues at coordinate 2,963 of JALFLW010000008.1, read as the reverse complement.
GAATAAAAAAATCAGGACGTAGGGGATTGAAAACCTACGTCCTGATTTTTGTACTACCTATCCTTAATATACATCTCGATCAATTTATTCAAAGACACTTCAAACCTTTTATCGTCTGCCTCTGTCCGCTTTGCCGGACCTTTCAAATGATGTTTTTTCTTTGAGTTTCTGGCTTTCTTCGTCAAATGTCGTTCCATCAGCATCTGATCTATATTTTCATCTGTATACCATTTACCGCTCTGATGGATACCATATGCACCTTTACCCAGAATCATTGCCGCGACACCATAATCCTGCGTTACAACAATGTCTCCTTTCTGGCACAGACTGACCAGTTTAAAATCTACTGCATCAGCACCGGCTCCCACTGTGATTACTTCACTGTAATCTGAATATAAAACATGGTTTGTATCACATAAAAGAACAACAGGGATTTCATATTTCTTTGCTGTTTTTTCTACGATTGACACCACAGGACAGGAATCCGCATCTACTAATATCCTCATTTTTTCTTTCCTTTCGTCAGATCATAACTTTCCCCGATCATCCGCCAGATATCTTTATCAGGAACAGAGCCATCCAAGATAATAGAATTCCAGTGTGTCTTGTTCATATGATAAGCTGGGATCACAGATTCAAAAGCATTTCTCCAGAACTCTCTCCATTCCGGATCACATTTTACATTTATCCATACATAACCATCTTTATCATAAATAAGCGCAAATGTTTTCTTATTTCCCTTATGACGCATAACACACCAGTTATCATCATGAAAAGGATAATCTTCATATACATCTTGAAATGAATGGCAATATTGTATTGCCTCCTGCCTTGTCTGCATAGTTTCCTCTTTTCTTAACCTTCCTCTCCCCGGATCGGAGCATAGAAGATCAGCAAATCTATATATTTTTCTCCGTCTCCCTGTTCTCTATAATCATACCGGATCATATAATCCCGAATACTATATCCCCGATACGGATCAGATAGGGTATAAAGTTCTCCTGTTGTAAAATCAATTAGTGAGTACCCTGTGCTTTCCAGATATTCATCATTATCACTGTTTACCTGATCTTCATAAAATTCACACACCTTATCCAGACAATCCTGACACAATTGATCTTTGAGAGTTTCACAGTCTATCGTATCTTTCTCTCCAAGGTGTATATTGGGTTCCGCAATACATCTATCCGGTTGAGAGTGTGTCATAATAGAACCATAATCCTCTCCAAAAGAATTTACCATTGTGCTCATATGCCCAGAATCAATCTTTTCATTTCCATCATCATCATATTCTCGGATCCGGGTGTCAGTGACTGACATATCGGCCCAATGGATAATCCCAATTGAATCGAATTTTCTATAATATTCCAAAAGTCCACCAGCCGGTGTTCCGCAAATAAAGCATTGTTCTTTACCGATTGATGATTGAAGAGACAGTTCAAAGTCATCATCAGATTCATAATCCATCTGATCCAACTGTTGTTTTGTTGTTGATGTTTTTGCAGGCTGCGTCTGACAACCACAAAGAGTAATCCCTAATATAAGTACAAAGCATAAAATATTACTTCTTTTCATAAAAACCCCCGAAGCTGAAATAAGGACGTACTATGCCATCCCTCAGCACAGACGTCCCTATTTTCTAATAATGCCCTGTATATACGCTTTTACCAGCTCTTTTTGATGTTCGTCCATCGCATTCCAGTCATAAAGCAGCTGTTTCTGATCTGCTGTTAAATCAGGAATTTCTTCATCACCTGCAAAAAACTGGGCAAGGGTGATATCGAATCCCTCACATATTTTCTCAAGCGTCTGAATCGTTGGAACACTCTTCCTGTTTAGCAATGTAGAAATAGATGACTGGGCAATTCCAGATTTCTGAGCGAGTCTGTACCTACTAAATTTCTTTTTTTCACACAACTGCTCAATCCTGGCAATAATATAGTTCTCAGCTTGCAAGTATTCTACACCTCATTTCCGATATGATACCCTTATTGTACTTATAATTAAGGAAACTTATCAGATTGTATATTCCAATGCAAAATACTTAGGTATAACGAAGTATACAGGTAAAAAAATAAGGAACTACATTAGTATAGCATATTTATTCCCAGTTCTGCATCAATTTACTCATGATGGTCTGATATTATTACTATCGTTATCAGGAATATCTATGTATTTATCAAACATAGAGAATAGAGCAGCTATAAACTGTTCTGCGCTTCTATTCTGATCCACAATCTGTTCCAATGACAATCCTTCTATAAACTTACAGACATATACCCAACAAGCCAGATCACATGCTTCTACAATAATGTCATTAATAATCTTTCCCATAACTTTATCAAAATCATTGATATCTTCAACAGGAAGTGATTGCAGATAATCAAGCGGGGGAAGCTCCCCACCTGGATTATTCTTTTCTGATTCATTTAAAAATGCTAAGACCTTTTGCCTGGATTCTTCTGGCATCTTTACATATTCCCACAATGCCATAACCACTTTCAAATCCGTATCTCTACGAAGCGGTGGTAATTGGATATAATCATTTTCTTTAATCATGGTTCTTCTCCTCCTCTATGCTAACAATATTCTCACTAATTTTTCCCGGGCCAGATCAATCGCAGCATCTATAAATACACTTACATACAAAACCAGAAATGCTGAAACGATCAGGCAGAACAAAAATACAACCTGCGCCCAATCCTGGTAACAGATAATCGTTCCTATTGCCAAAGCTACCAGTCCAAGCACCACAAATGATTTAGCAATTGAAACCATATTCACAACCAGCTTAACGAGTATTCCCACGATTATGAGAATAAACCAGACCGGAATCAATAATATTTTCCCAATGAGCTTTAAACAAAACATCTTTCTCCTCCTCTCAGTCAGACAGCAAACTGCGGCATGTCATGATTCACTTCTGCCTTATAGTACCCATCGATCGTTGTCGGGGCATTGAA
>JALFLW010000002.1 GCA_022774505.1 Lachnospiraceae bacterium | reverse complement strand
ATGGAAATGGTCAAGAGGACAGATAAAAACGTGCCGTAAAAAACAGCACGCTAAGATAGACAATATATAGGAAAAGCTGAATTTAATCTGCGGTAAAGTTGCCGTAGGTGGGAACAATAATTCGACGCATGACAATATATTTCATTGTAAACTCATCCATCATTTCAACACTTGAAAAGGAAGTTACATTATAGAAGTTACTTTTAAAAGTGTTATAGAATCTCTCCATAGGCGCATTGTCATAGGGACACCCTGCTTTACTCATACTTTGTGTCACACTATTTTCTTTGCAAAAGTTGACAAACTCCCAGGAAGTAAACTGTACTCCTTGATCTGAATATAGGATAACTTTAGGATAATGTTCCTGTTCCAGTGCTTTATTGAGAGTATCTATTGCCAATTGTGTATTTATATAATCACCATTTACTGATGCTACTGCTGATCTATCGTATAAATCTATAATAGAACAGTTATATCTGAATTTTCCATTAGGCTGTCGCATATAAGTAAAATCAGTGCACCATACCTTATTTTTGCAGCCTACTGTGAAATTCTGGTCTAAGAGATTGTCAAATATTTTATGTTTCTTTCCAGTTTTGTACCCTGGTTTTGAATGCATAATAACAGCACATAAATTAAGTTCTTTATTCATGTATTTATGCATAGTTGTATTGCTGACTTCATATCCATAACGCTTGATAAATATGCGCATAGCCCTGTAGCCTATAACACGATTGTTATTATAATAAACGTACCTGATAAGTTCGTAAATTCGTGCTAGGCGTTTGTGATATTCACGTTTTGCATCCTTTTTGTAATTGTAATAACAGTTAGGGCTTATTCCAAACTGCCGACATAACCATCTTAAACCAAATTCATTTTTATTATCATCGATGAATCGATATACCACTAATCGATTTCCTTCGCGAAGAATGCCGCTGCTTTTTTTAAGAAAGCAATTTCTTTATCTTTTTCATTAAGCAACTGGTTTAATCTCCTAATTTCTTTGGCTTCATTTGATTCAGATGTTGTATTTGTGGTATAAAGGCATTCTTCCTTGTACTGGTTAACCCATTGGCTAACAGTACTTTTGGCAATATTATAATCAGCAGCAATCTGAACTGTTGATTATAATATTGCCAGCCATGTAGGCTCTAACTACTTCTTTTTTGAAGTCTTCGTTGTAACGTACTGACATAGTGATGTCCTCCTTGATTTGAATAATATTATACTATATTATCAGAACAAGTTGTTACAAATTTATTATACCATTACAGATCGAAGCGTTCCGGACAGAGGCGGTTGATACTACTGGAGCCGGTGATTCCTTTTGGGGTGGATTCCTGAGCCGGTTTCTTTTCCTGAACAAAGGGATCGATGATCTGGAATGGGAAGAAATACGAACATGCGCTGTCATGGGAAATGTGGTTGCAGGCTTATGTGTACAAAAAAGAGGAGGTATTCCTTCCATTCCGGGGCCGGGGGAGGTAGAAGAATTTATGAGGAATGCCCTTTTACTAAAATAAAGTTTTCAAATCACAGAAAATCCGTTATACTGACAGTAAGTGGTCAGTATAACGGATTTTTATATACCGGAAAGCCAAGCTTAGTAATTCTCTGCGTGGACCTCGAAGTAGCTCTGGGGATGATTGCAGACCGGGCATTTGTCGGGGGCATTGGTTCCCACAACGATATGTCCGCAGTTTCTGCACTCCCATACCTTTACTTCGCTCTTTGCGAAGACAGCAGCAGTCTCCACATTCTTTAAGAGTGCACGATAGCGCTCCTCATGATGCTTCTCAATCTCGCCTACCGCACGGAATTTTGCAGCCAGCTCAGGGAATCCCTCAGCCTCAGCGGTCTTTGCGAAGCCCTCATACATGTCGGTCCACTCGTAGTTCTCGCCGTCAGCGGCAGCGCCCAGATTCTGTGCGGTGTCACCGATGCCGTTCAGCTCCTTGAACCACATCTTTGCGTGCTCCTTCTCGTTGTCTGCCGTCTTTAAGAAGAGAGAAGAGATCTGCTCATAGCCCTCTTTCTTTGCTACGGATGCAAAATAGGTATATTTATTTCTTGCCTGTGACTCTCCTGCAAAGGCTGCCTCCAGATTCTTCTCAGTCTGAGTTCCTGCGTACTTGTTTGCAGGCTTTGCCTCTGAGATCTTCTCAAATGCAGATGCCGGCTGCTTGCATAACGGACAGGTAAAATCTGCCGGAAGCTCCTCTCCTTCATAAATATAACCACATACTTTACATTTCCACTGTGCCATTTTTTTACCTCCTTTTGAATTTAAGATCATACTTTTATCTTCATACATTGTATGCAACATTTTTTCAGCCATCTCGCTGAGCGGTTTGCCGTAAAACTCTTCGTAAATCCGTTTGATCGACGGGTTTTCGTGGCTCTTTCGCAAGGTCATCTCCGCGTCTTTTTTGTAAAGGCTGTCAATGCGGGCTTTTCGAACCTCATCGGCATCCTTCATGAGATCCTTCGGCTGACCGCCGCCACCGATACATCCGCCGGGGCAGGTCATGACCTCTATAAAATGATATTGTTTGTCGCCCTGTTTCATGCGCTCGATCATCTTTCGCGCATTGGCAGTGCCGTAGACGACTGCCACATTTACATTCAGCTCGCCAATCTGTAAGGATGCTTCGCGGATGCCTTCATAGCCGCGCACCGGCTGCAGATCGTAGAGCTGTGCGGGGGCTTCCTCACCGGTGATATACTCATAGGCGGTTCGAAGCGCAGCTTCCATGACGCCTCCGGTATTGCCAAAAATAACACCGGCACCGGATGCCTCTCCCATAAGATTGTCGTAAGCGGAATCAGACAGGGAAGCAAAATCGATGCCTTCCTCCTTCGCCCACAAAGCAAGCTCTCTGGTGGTAAGTACAAAATCCATATCACGCATATTGGGATCATCATAATAGTGACCGGCGTCATGCATTTCCGGTCTGCGGATCTCATATTTTTTGGCAGTGCAGGGTGTCAGCGCCACATTGACGATCTTTGTGGGATCAAGTCCCATTTTCTTTGCAAAATAGGTTTTGATCGTCGGCCCCTGCATGCCGATCGGACTCTTGGCGGTAGAGAGATTGGGGATCAGCTCCGGGAAATACATTTCCGCGAACTTGATCCAGGCAGGGCAGCAGCTAGTAAACTGCGGCAGCGGTGCAGTCCCTTTGGTAACGCGCTCGATCAGCTCGCTCGCCTCCTCGACGATCGTGAGATCTGCCGCAAAATTGGTGTCCAGTACATAGTTGACACCAAGCTTCCGGAGCAGAGCCACCATTTTTCCTTCCACAAATTCACCGGCATCCATTCCGAACTCCTCGCCCAGGGCGGCGCGGACGGAAGGAGAAGTACTGATGATCACAATCTGATCCGGGTTCTTTACCGCATCACGGATCTCCGGGTATTCATACCGCTCGGTAATGCTGCTTGGCGGACATACATTGGCGCATTGTCCGCAGTGAATGCAGACCGCTTCACCGCCTGTCTGCTCCAGTGTGTAAGTGCCGTGCACGCCGATGTCCTGTGTGCAAACATTTTTACACATGCCGCATTTGATACACTTTTCTTCAGCTCTGACGATGCTGGGGTTGTCAGGTTCGATGGGCACTCTGACATCCAAAGGCATATGTTTCATTGTTTATCACCCCCGTTTTCTTTTTCAAGGCATTCCTCACAGATGTAGTTGATCTTCAGGTCGTAGGAGATCAACTACATCTGTGAGGAATGCCGATCTGTTTTTGCAATTTTTCAGTCAGATCGTCCAGCGCAGTATCTGATAGCCTGCCGCACTTTTTACACACGAGATGGTCATGGCGGACAGTCTTGTCATAGCGGTCCGGGCAGCCCTCGACGCAGACCTTTCGGATCAGGCCCTGCTCATAAAGGGAAGATAGATTATTATAGACCGTTGCAAGTACTGCCTTCGCATTCTTTTCCCGCAGGCGCAGATAGATCTGTTCTGACGTTAAGTGCTCTGTGGAATGGTTGATGATCTCTAAAATGTAGCGTGCATTTTTTGTCATAGCAATCCTAGCATGTCATCGGAAAGTGGTCAGGTGCAACTGAAAAATTAGAATGATTTTAAAAATATATTAACATATTTGGGAAATATGTCAATGAAATTCCGGATCGTATATTATTGGCCGGCGTGTATGATGAAGTTGCACATGCTGAATGAATATGATAGTACGTAACTGTTCAGAGCCAAGGCAATATTTATAAACTATCGGAATCGAGCCAGGGTCTGAATAGTTACGATAATATAAAAGTAGCTGTAGGGATTTTATGGAGGGATCATATGCGTTCATGGGTTGCAAAAACAGAAGAAATTGATGATTTAG
>JALFLW010000046.1 GCA_022774505.1 Lachnospiraceae bacterium | reverse complement strand
ATTGAACAAAATCGCTGCGCGATGGCCTGCCAAGGCTGTGGCGCAGTTTTTACTTTGAAATATAAAAAGCAGTGGTAGCCAAGTCCTAAAAGTAGTATTGTTAAATCACCACAAAATAACAATCAAACAGGATCGACACCACCACTGCCATGAACAGATTAACATATATTATCATTTTAGACAAGTGTTTTTACGATGCCCATGCGCCTCCAAATATAAGGATAAGGACTTCTTGACGGAAAATTCTTTTACTATATTGGAGGACATTTCGATGAATGAAAAATACCTTTTTAAATTACTGCAGGATATGCAGTTAAAAAATTTTACATCAAATACATGTGAAGACTATTATCGTTTTGTGAAAAGATTTCTTGATTTCACTAATAAGGATGCCATGTCCATTACCTACGCTGATATTCGGAAATTTATATTCTACATGAAAGATCATGAGAACAAAAAAGCTTCCACAATTAATGTCTATACTGCAGCGATCCGTTTCTTCTTTGAATACACTCTTGGATATGTGTGGGATTCCAAAAAAATACCAAAAATGAAACGCGACAGGCAGCTCCCTATAATCCTTACCCGGGAACAGGTAAACCTACTTATTGATTCTATGGATAACTATAAGCACAAGGCCATCACTGCAACGATGTATTCCTCCGGTCTTCGGGTCAGTGAAGTCTGCCATCTGCGCTATGAAGATATCCGCAGGAAACAGATGATGATACATGTTCCATTGTCAAAGAATCGACAGGACCGCTATACCATATTAAGTGACAGGAACCTGGAAATCCTTACAGAATACTGGTACCGTTATAACCGCCCGATGGGATGGCTGTTTCCAAGCACAGTAAGGGATGAGCCACTTACCAGTTCAACCGTTCAACTATTCATAAAAAATCATGCACGGAAACTCGGGCTTCCGGAAGGGGTAACACCGCATACAATGAGGCATTGCTTTGCCTGCCACGCACTTGAAGACGGAGTCAGCCATACATTTATCCAACAACTGTTAGGCCACCGCAGCCCGAATTCCACGGATGTGTATCTGCAGATGACATCCAAAGCACTTATGGGTATCCGGAGTCCCTTTGATACTTTTGAAAAAAAGGATGGGGAGGGCAGCCGTGATGAATGATAATCCTACCATGCAGGATGTCCTCCGGCATTTCTATCCGAAATATCTGGACTCTTACACACCCACTGCAAGTCAGGCAAAAACCGTACATCATATCCTGAACTGCAAGACTGGTGCATATGGAGCCAATATCTCTGAATGTGACACATGCGGACATATCCAGTACCATAACAATTCCTGCCGTGACAGATCCTGTCCGATGTGCCAGGCGTTAGCGAATGAATTATGGGTTGATGCACAGAATGAACATGTATTGGACATTGATTATTACCACCTTGTCTTTACCTGTCCAAGTGAGTTGAACCCATTGATCTACTGTAATCAGAAAGAGTTGTATTCTCTCTTTTTTCATGCTGTGGCAGAAACCATCCAGGAGCTTTCAGAAGACCCTTCCCATATGGGAGGCACCCCCGGATTTATCAGCATTATGCATACGTGGGCATCCAATCTTTCTTACCACCCGCACATTCATGTGTTATCAACCTGCGGCGGGTTGGACACAGACCGTAACTGGCACCAGAAAGAAGATGGCTATTTTCTGCCCGGGAAAGCAATGGCAAAGCTTTTTAAGGGAAAATTCCTGTCCGGGCTGAAACAGCTGCATGATAATGGAAAACTTTCTTATGAAGGTGATGCCCAAAAATACCGTAACCAGTATGAATACCAGGAATTGCTGGATACGTGCTATAAAAAAGACTGGGTTACAGATATCAGGGAATCCTTTGCCGGAGCAGAAACTGTGATGAATTACCTGGGGCGTTACACCCATCGGATTGCAATCAGCAACAGCCGCATTCTCCATATGGATGAAAATACGGTAACCATCCGGGTAAAGGATTATAAATGTGGAGGTAAATGGAAGGAGTTAACCCTGGAAGGTACCGAATTCATCCGCCGTTTCCTGATGCATGTTCCTCCGAAAGGATTTGTCAGGATACGTCACTATGGGCTCCTGAGCAACCATAATAAACGAAAACTGATTCCCATCTGCAGAAATCTGATCGGCTGCCGTGAATTTCTGAGACGGTTCAGGAAGGAAGATAAAGTACATGCGATCAAGATACTGTACAAAAAGGATGTCACAGTATGTCCGTGTTGTGGAGGAAACGTATCATATAAGGTGTGTTCCAGATATATGACACACCGAAAAAACAGTGCCTAAACCAAACTCAAAACGAATACCGTACTTACAAAACTGGGGTAAGGGGAATTTCTGCCCAAAATCAAAAAAATCCCTGGATTTTCGAGATCGTCTTCTCCATAGACAGTTCTGCTTATCCAAAAAATAATGACAGAATGTGAGATATTGAATCCCCATATACCGGACGCGACTTTGTTCAATTCGGAAAAACCAAAAGTGTGCTGAATAAGGGGGCACCGACAGTTGCCCTCTTATTCAACCCACCTTTGGTTCTTTCCTTAAAAATTATCCCGATGTTTTATTTATTCCGACATTTTCCCCTGCATGACGGCATAGTGCGTCTCGCCAGCGAAAAACTTTCAATCTGACAGAATTTTGATTGTCTGACAGCAAAACTTCTTCCAGTTGATTTATATCATCACTATTTCTGCCAATAAAATACAGCATACTGATTATGGCATGCTTATGTATCTCTGACGGAAATTCAAATATATCTCCGTATTCTTCTATCAGACACGCACTGAACAAAACATGATATTTGTTCATGATC
>JALFLW010000032.1 GCA_022774505.1 Lachnospiraceae bacterium | reverse complement strand
TTTAGCGTGTTTATCGCCAACATTCTCACTTTTGAAACGACTGTAAACCATCGTGCCGGTATACTGCTCATTTCCGAGGATTCTTCCTATTGCAACATTATTCCAGAGAGGCTTTTTCTCACGGTATCTGGCAAGCTGCTTTTCACTTCCTGTCTGCATGGCAATATACACTCCCGGTGTATCTATTTCATCCTGATTCAGTCCTTCTGCAATTTTATACATAGATTTCCCAGACAGAAACTCTTTGAAAATGCGTTTTACAATCCGGCTTGCGAATTCATCCACAACCAGCTTATGCTTGTCCTCTGGACTTTTTATATAGCCGTAAGGCGCATAGGTAGCTATGTATTTACCGCTGCCACGCTTTGTATCAAGTGTCAATGATACTTTGGAAGACTGCTCCTCGCTGAAAAAATCATACAGGATTCCCTTAAATGCAACATCTATCTCACCGATACCACCCATATAATCCGCGCTGTCATAATTATCGTTTATGGCAATAAAACGCACACCCATAAAAGGAAATATCTGTTCAATATATTTTCCCTGCTCGATATGATCTCTGGAAAATCTGGAGAAATCCTTTACAATAACGCATGAAATCTGTTTTCTTTTCACCAGTTCCAGCATTCTCTGCATATCCGGACGGTCCATATTTTTACCCGAATAGCCATCATCCACAAATTCCATCACACTCATTTTGCGAAGTTCCTTATTTTTATTGATAAATCCACAGATAAAAGCACGCTGATTGGTAATACTGTTGCTCTCATCTTTTACAAATTCATCTTCCTTTGATAATCTCAAATATATTGCTATCTGCTCCATTTTAAATCTCCTCTCCGTCTGCCATCCTGGCATACTCATCTTTAAAATTCAGGTTAATTACCAGCCTCTTATCCGGATACAGGTAAATACTGTCGATCAGAATTTTAATCATATTTCTATCCAGGGTAACCTCACTTTGAAAACGATAAATTGCTTTCAACCATTGTATCTTCTTCTCACAGAATCTCTTCACACGCCTGCGGCTTGCCTCTTCATCCGATATCTGCCCACGGAGTCTCATTATGACATCAGCATTTTTCTCCTGCCTGCACTTGAAATCAGCCTTGGTAATCTCACCCGTAACATAAGACTGATACTCTTTGCTTTCTTCGTAATTCTTCCTGTCAATCTGCTTCTGAATCTTCTGAATCCGCATGTCATGATTTTTCAGTTCCCTATCCATCACGCCTCTCATGGAAGCCTCCGTCCTGGCACTGTCGGTCATTACTGCAATTTGAGTTGTAAGCAGGTTATGCACCACCTTTATAAGTTCCTGCTCCATAATGGTGCAACCACACTGTTTCCCACCGAAATCATAATTGTATCTGCATGAATAAAAATACTGACGCTCCAGCACTCCGTCCTTCTCCAGGATTCTGGAAGCTAAAGGAATTCTTCTGCCACAATTTCCACAGAATAAAATTCCTGCAAAGATATCCTCTTTTATTGGCAGATTCTTTCCCCTGTCAGAGGTGAAAATGCTTTCTTCCACCTTCTTTCCCATAACAGCTCTTACCCTATCGAATAGTTCCTTATCCACAATTGCTTCATGGGTATTTTCAACCACAATCCAATCGTCTTCATCCGTAGCATGCCTTGCCTCATTATCATACAGACTGGTACGCCTTTTCCCCTGTACCATGTTCCCAATATAAGCTTGATTTTTCAGGATGTTTGAAATTGTACCGGGATACCATGCCTTTGCTTCTGCACCTTCCTCCACATAGAGATTCCCTGTTTTCAGATAATCTCCCGGTAATGCAAGGCGATACTCCTGAAGTGCTTTCGCAATCTCCCTAAGTGTCACTCCATCTGCTGCCAGTTCAAAAATTTGGCGGACAACTGCCGCCGCATCCCTGTCTATCACATACTTGCGAAGTGCATCCCCGCTATCCACCTTATAACCATATGGTGCATTGCTTCCGGTAAATTTGCCCCTTTCCATGTCAAGCCTGCGACTGACTGAAACACGTTTTGAGATATCCTTGGCATACATATCATTCACCAGATTTTTCAATGCAATTTCCAACGCCTTATTTTGGTTAAATTCTGCCTCTGTGTCAAAATGATCACTTACCGATATAAAACGTACCCCAAGAAACGGAAATATTGTCTCAATATAGTTGCTGGCTTCGATATAATCCCTGCCAAAACGAGACATATCCTTCACAATAATGCAACTGATTTTCCCCTCTCTGACATCATCCATCATCTGCCCAAATGCCGGTCTGTCAAAACTGGTTCCCGACACTGCACCGTCAACATACTCATGGTATTCTGCAAATTCAGCCTTATCCCTGATAAATTCTCTTAAAATACTCAGCTGATTGGCTATGGATTCCGAAGGTCTTGATTTCAGTTCTACCGACAATCTGGCATAAAGTGCAACGCGAAAGGATTTTCTCGGCTTTGCAGGTACATCAGCTGTTACCTGTTCTGGTATCTGAACTGCATTAAATCTATTCTTCGTTCTCGCCATTTACACCGCCTCCTTAAGCTCCAGCACTGGCAAACCATCTACCATGGTGTACACAGGCTCCGCGTCCTTCTCCTTTGCAACATCAAACAATCCGGCAACCTTTTCCATCTCCTGACGATATTTGAACACAATTTCCACTCTGAAATCATCATAAATCAGAATCCTGTCAATAAATGAAACCAGTGCCACACGATCCAGCTTCCCAATTACCAGACCTTCACGAAACTGCTCCAGGTCCTTTGCCACGGCAATTCCATTTTCATATATATCGCGGATGATTGCCTCCTGCTCCCTGATTGCCTGTTCAAGCTCCCTCTCTTTTGCCGAAAACTCCTCGCGGTACCTTGCAAACTGCTCCTTGCTGATAATCTCATCACGCAAATCCTGATACAGGGAAGCCTTAAATGCAGAACATTTTGTAAGCTCCTGCTTCAATGCAACAATCTCTTTATCATGGGCAACTGCCTCATCATAATTCACATTCAGCTCATCCAGATGCGCCAATACCTTTTCACAGTCGCACATACTGTTGATATATCCCTGCAATTCTCCCAGCACAATCTGATTCAGTTCCTCCTCACGAATACAGTGACGACTGCAGGCATCTTTCCCATTTCGGTTATAATTAGAGCAGATATAGTTGATATATTCCCGACCCTTGTATGACTCCTTGCGATGAACCATGCTACTGCCACAATCACCACAATATAAAATACCCGCATACATATATGATTCGTTTTTTCCAGCAACTGCTATGGTATCCCGACTCATCAGAATTTGTACTGCATCAAAATCCATCCTGCTTATAATTGCTTCATGTGCATTCTCTACCACCACCCAGTCACATTCCGGTACTGCTATTTCCTTCTTAACCTTGTGACTGACAGTTGTTCGTTTTCCCTGTGCCAATGTTCCGATATATACCACATTCCTAAGAATTCTTGATACTGTCTGGGCAGACCATTTTGACTGTCCGGCACCTTTAAAACTGGTGCTGTATTTTTCACCACATTTTGCCTTATATTCCGACGGTGCAAGCACACCATTACTATTAAGAATCTTTGCAATTCCTGATGCACTCATTCCCGAAAGCTTCTTTGCAAATATTCCCTGCACCACACCTGCTGCATAAGGATCCGGCACCAGCTGATTTTTATTATCCTCTGCCTTTTGATAGCCATATGGCGCAAATGCACCGATAAACAGCCCGTTTCTTCTCAAAATGCCCTGACTGGTACGAACCTTCATGGATGTATCACCGTTGTACTGTTCATTTAACAGATTCTTGAAGGGAATGATCGTATGCGTCTCGCTGCTACTGGCAGTCAGGCTATCGTACCCTTCCGATACTGCAATAAAACGCACGTTATATTTCTTAAAAGTTTTCTGTATCAGCTCATCCGCACCAATACGCTCCCTGGCAAGTCGGGATAAATCTTTTACAATAATGCAGTCAAGATTTCCCGCCTTCATGGATGTCATCATCCTCTGAAACTCCGGTCTGTCAAAATTACTTCCGCTGTAACCGTCATCAATAAAAATATCCACCAGCTTCAAATCATCATGGGCATCTATAAATCCCTCCAGCAAAAGCTTCTGGTTGGAAATACTGTTACTTTCATTCTTCTCCAGTCCATCAATATCTTCATCTCCCTGAGACAATCTCAGATAAATTCCTGTTCTGTATACATCAATCTGTTTCTTACTCATTACAATTCCTCCTGTCGTTCTTCAACTGCTGTAAAACAGCTTCTATTGGTATCTAAGTGACGCTTTCCGTTCTATATAGCAGTTAATAACATCCGTAATGCTACAGCTTCCTGCAAAGGTGGACTGAACAGTATATTTTCCATACCGTTTCGCCTTTCCCTGTTGTTTTGCATCATGCTTCGAACACTCCGTCACATTTCGCTCTTTCGTATCTGTCTCCTGCAAAATACACTCTTCTCCTTCCCTTCAAAAATGAAAAACAGCCTGAAAATGTTCTCCTTATGGCTAAATCATGAGACACAAAAACCGCTCTCCATAGTTAACAAAGTCTCTTGTTACATCTGCTGCAACAACTGCGCTACATATCACATTTACACACGAAAGTTGAAAAGTACAAACCATACAGAAAAGCTAAATAACTTACATCTTTTCTTCATTCTGGTTCGATATTCATTTCAACTTAAACTGTTTTGACGTCATATATTCTTATAATCTCTGACGCCATACTCTGCATCCATACGATGTTTCCGTATGTAAATATGTATGTAAGCTTGCGCTTACTTTGTTGACCATGGACAGCGGTTATTATTTCATGGTGTCTCATCTGCACCGAAATTTTCAAGCTGTCTTGCTGTCAACTATTTAATTAGAAAAACTTAACATTGGTCATCACGTTGGCTGGACGTTCGCAATGTTTTACAGGTATTGTGGCTAATTTTTAATCTATTTTCCTGCCACATGCCTATCTTACATCCCGAACATATATTTGTCTACCACTTTTTTCCACATTTTCTGACCAAATATGATTTTCAGCATTTTTACCAGTCACAACCATCACACGAGCCCTTATAAATCATCGGGCAACCACTACTATGCTGCACTGTCAGCTGTTACAAGTTGCCCCAAATATGCTATCAACAACTCTTCCAGAGTTGGTTGTTCACCGTATGACATGGTTACTTTTATGGTATTCCCTCTACCCGTATCCACCTTAATTGTCTTTGCTTTAATATCTGTTTTTTCCTCCATCTGCGTTACCTCCATTAAAAAAATCGCTACCCATAGCTCATTTGAAAATGCATAAACTATGGATAACGATTTTGGTTATCACTTATTCTGTTTTGGACTTCTCTTAACGTCCTATGAAGGTATACGCCGGTCTTCCTGACCCCTCATCGCCCCGTATACGTAAAGGTGTACTCACCTCCGGGAATTACAGACGAGCCACTATCTGTGTTCACGACGCCCTTCTCCATTCCGGAGAAGCACTATCTCCCCTACCTGCATTGCGGGGATCAGGACGAACTTCTCGCCCCTCATGGGTTATTATCCTTACGCAACATACCTGCTCCCGCATTGCCCGGACTTCCGTCCAGCCTCTCAGCCTTCATCTTTCAATCCATCAGCCTACTAATATGATAACTGTGACTATCATCCTGCGAGTATATGATCCGTAATTTTACTCAAATCTGTAACTGCTATTCAGTTGTCAATTTTCATTTTCTCATTGGCTTTTTCGAGCCTGGATATAGGATAAACCAATCCAGTGTCGTCCACAAGGGACTATCATGGTTTATTTTTGCGAAAAAGCGTCAATTTTTGACCTTTTTCTGATTTATGCTGTTTTCACAAAATATCATACTGCTTCAGTCAGTAATTGTACACTTCGGCAAAGTATGAAATTTGCAAATCGTGTGTTAATTAGTGTCTGCTGATTAAGCAGATATCTGTAGTTTCCAACTCTTACATCTGCTCCGGTCATGCCAAAATCGGAACAGATGAAAAAGAGCACAAAGTATTCGCCTCTGAATCCTGAACAGATTCGTCACGAATACAGAT
>JALFLW010000063.1 GCA_022774505.1 Lachnospiraceae bacterium | reverse complement strand
TTCCGTCTTTCAGTCCCTGTGGTGCAAGGATGTATGCTTTTTCTCCATCAGCGTAAGTAATCAGAGCGATGTTAGCTGTTCTGTTCGGATCGTACTCGATACCGGTTACTATTGCTGGGATACCATCTTTTTTATTTCTCTTAAAATCGATGATTCTGTATTTTCTTCTGCTTCCGCCTCCGCGGTGTCTTACAGTAATTTTTCCCTGATTGTTACGTCCGGAGTTTTTCTTAAGAGATACAACAAGGCTCTTTTCCGGACTAGTCTTTGTAATTTCAGAGAAATCAGATCCCGTCATATTTCTTCTTGACGGTGTATATGGTTTATAGGTTTTAATTCCCATTTTTGTTTCTCCTTTCAATATATTTCGCATGCATCCTGCGATGCATATACCTTATATATCGTCCGCCCATATTCTGAATCAGAACTGACGGAGCTCATCTGCCAATCTTATAATCCCTGGAAGATCTCAATATCTTTGCTGTCTTCTGTCAGAGTTACGATTGCTTTCTTTGTCTTAGCTGTTTTTCCAACGGTCATTCCACGACGTCTGGTTTTTCCATCCAGGTTCATTGTGTTAACGCGTTTTACTTTTGTTCCTTCGAACATCTTTTCTACAGCTTCTTTGATCTGAGATTTTGTTGCCTCAGTGTGTACCTGGAAAGTGTATTTCTTTTCTGCCATAGCATTCATACTCTTTTCAGTTACGATTGGTTTAAGGATTACATCATAATACTGAATTGCTGCCATTATGCGTACACCTCCTCGATTGCCTGTACGGCTTCTTTTGTCATAACCAGTGTGTTATGTTTCAGAATGTCGTATACATTGATGGTATTTACCAGAGATGTCTGAACATCAGCAATGTTTCTTGCAGAAAGCACTACCTTTTCATCATTCTCCTTCAGAACAACGATTGCCTTTTCAGCTTTTACATTGTTCAGTACATTTACCATAGCTTTTGTCTTAATCTCATCAAATTTAAGAGAATCCAAAACTACGAATTTCTCTTCGTTTACTCTAGATGTAAGAGCAGACTTGATTGCTCCAGCCTTCTCCTTCTTGTTCATCTTGAAAGAGTAATCTCTTGGTGTTGGAGCAAATACAACTCCACCGCCTGTCCACTGTGGAGCACGGATAGAACCCTGTCTTGCATGACCAGTTCCCTTCTGTCTCCAAGGTTTTCTTCCACCGCCGCGTACTTCAGAACGAGTCTTAGCTTTCTGTGTACCCTGACGCTTATTTGCAAGCTGTAATACAACAGCCATATGCATCAAATGCTCATTTACATCAACAGCGAATACGCTATCGTTAAGATCAAGCTTTCCAACTTCGCTGCCTTCCATATTATAAACAGATACGTTAGCCATCTGTGTGTTCCTCCTTTCCAAAAGAATTATTTAGCAGATTTAACGCTTTCCTTGATGGTCACAACAGACTTCTTTGGTCCGGGAACTGCTCCCTTAACCAGGATCAGATTCTGCTCTGCGTCAACACGAACGATTTCGAGATTCTGAATCGTTCTCTTAACGCCACCCATCTGACCAGGCATTTTCTTGCCCTTGAATACACGGCTAGGATCAGAACAAGCACCATTGGAACCTGCATGTCTGTGGAACTTGGAACCATGTCCCATAGGTCCTCTGTGGAGACCGTGTCTCTTAATAGCACCCTGGAAACCTTTTCCCTTTGTTGTGCCGCTTGCATCAATCTTATCACCGGCTTCAAAAATATCAGCCTTGATTTCCTGACCAAGTGTGTACTCTTCAGCGTTCTCAAACTTAAACTCTTTCAGATATCTTTTTCCGGATACTCCTGCTTTTGCGAAGTGTCCCTGAAGAGGCTTGTTTACGCCATGACTTCTCTTTACTTCTTTTTTTCCTGTAGAATCTTTGCTGATAACCTTATCTTTCTTATCAACATATCCTACCTGTACTGCACTGTATCCATCGTTTTCAACTGTCTTTACCTGTGTTACAAAACATGGTCCAGCCTGAAGTACAGTTACCGGAGTCAATACTCCGTTCTCGTTGAAGATCTGTGTCATACCGACCTTCGTTGCTAAAATAGCTTTCTTCATAATGTTGCACCTCCTGTTAATCTACAGCGGAATACGATTGGCTCTCACAGATATATCTGCCGGTTGGAATCGTATTCATCCTAGACGGTCTATAATGTGCAAGTTTGATTCAAAAAACTTCGTTTATATAAACCCTAAGGACTTTCTCATTTTAAATCTTACTTTTCCTTCATCTTAAGCTGTACAGCTACGCCTGAAGGAATCTCCATCTTTGTCAATGCTTCGATGGTCTTCTGGTTTGGAGCGATAACATCAATCAGTCTCTTATGTGTTCTCTGCTCAAACTGCTCTCTGGAATCTTTGTACTTGTGTACAGCACGAAGAATTGTAACTACTTCCTTCTTTGTTGGAAGAGGTACCGGTCCGCTTACATTAGCACCAGTCTTCTTTGCTGTCTCAATAATCTTCCCAGCAGCATGATCAATCTGATTGTGGTCATACGCTTTAAGTGTAATTCTCATTACGTTAGCCATAAAAAAAGCCGCCTCCTTTTCGCACTTTTGCGAGCAAACTGATCTGATTGGCATCGAATCATGCTCGTTGTAATAGCGCAACAAGTGGTGACTGTACACTTATCCGGGTGTGTCCTGTTGAATCACATTGGGTAACGCAGAACATTCCCTTCTGTCTCTATCTGCTTTCGCAGAATGTTTAATTGGTACAGTGACTTGTCGCCAGTTTCCTAACTTGACATTCGCTCCACGGAAAACCTGTCATTCGTTACCAGATGACAGCAACCTCACGCTTCACAGCTATCAATGTCACAGCATTTGCTATTTTAGCAAGATTTCGCAGGCTTTTCAAGGACTTTTTATGTTTTTTTCTTATTTTTTTGTTTTTCTATGTTTTGCACAAAAATAGCTGTTACATCGGAAGGAAATTGTTCATTTTTACATTATCATTCCAATGTAACAGCTCTGATTGTTTTTTCTATACCATCACGTATCACACTCGGTCAAATTTCTTTGCTTCTTCATTCAGCTGCTCTGCAATCCTTCTGTTATCTACCATCTGTTCGTTGATCTCTCCGATTCCCTGAACAAGGGCTGTCGTATTCATAGCCGCTGAACTGACGCCACTGGCACTCTCATCCACCGCAGCACTTATCCCCTGAATTGCACGTGTGATGTTTTCCACCAGCATCTGCACCTCTCCTGCCATCTGATAGAATTGTGTAATGATCTCATCAACATGTACGGCATCTTTTTTATACTGTTCTCCTGATGCCACAAATCCATCATAGTCGGCAGAAATGTTCTCCATTATATATGAAGCAATTGCTCTCGACTGCTCCGTCAATTCCTCCACCGCACCGACAACGACCTGATTAATATTTTGGATATTGTTAGCTGCCTTCCTGCTTTCTGCTGCCAGATTACTGATCTCATCCGCTACGACAGCGAAGCCTTTCCCGGCTTCTCCTGCCCGCGCTGCTTCTATAGCCGCATTCAGAGCCAGAAGATTCGTCTGGCTTGCAATACTCAATATTTCATCCGTCAGCTCATTGACCGTTTCCACACTCTTGCTTCCCTCAATCGCTTCTTCCAGTTTTTTAATAATATCATTAACAACGACACTTGTATTTTTCTTTGTATCAACTGCTGTGTTTTCCAGCTTTTCAGCCCGTTCTCTCATTTCCCCGGCATATTCTTTCAGTCCGCTGGATGCGTCCGCCAGCTGAACAACATTTTCACTGACATCCCCGGCATTTTCATTAATATTAGCTACCGTAGAGGAGATTTCCTGCATGGCTGCAGAAAGCTGCTCCATCAGTGCCGAAATATCCGAAGAACTGTCTTGGGCCGTGGTTACATGCTCTGATACCACACCAACAATCTCTTCCATCTTGCCGGCACTGCTTACGATCTCTTTCATGATTCCCTGCAGCGTTTCCATAAAGACATTGATCCCCCGTGCAATTTTGCCCAGCTCGTCCTTGCTGTCCACAGAAATCCTCTCTGTCAGATCGCCATGACCACTTTTGACATCATCAATAATTTTGGAAAGCTTACGGTCGATTTTTCCAAGAGGTATGCTGATATAGTTTCTGCTGATGATGATCGCGAATATATCTACGACCACGCTGGCGATTAACAGGATGACTACCAGAAAAATAGAATAATTATATGTTCTTTTCTGACTGGCTATCGCCTTCTCCATGCCACTCTTGTTATCTTTGATCATTCCCGCGATCTGCTCTGATATTTCGGTTCCCAGTTCACTAAGCGTCCCATTTGCCAGCTTTTGGGCATCTTCTTTTCTATCCTTATTGCTCAACCGGATCGCCTGCTCAAAGTTGGTCAGATATTCTTCATAATCCGATTCATACTGCGTAAATTTTTCCGTTTCGCTGCCTTTTCCCATCATTTCTTCATATTCAATATTGCTCGCCTGAATATCACTGCGCAGCGAACTCGCCTCCGTAGAAAGATCTTCCCGTCCTGCTTTATCCTCCGTGAGACAATGCTCGTAAATCACTCTATGCAAAGATTGAAAATCCTCCGCAATCTCTCCCAGCTTACTGATATTCTGTGCATAGCGGTCAGATATCGTCTGACTCGCCCGCAGCATTCCTCTTAACTGACTGATACTCATAATACTGCACAGCAAGAGCATGATCCCCAGTACAGATACCGGCAATATCACTTTTACAGGGATCGATCGCAGATCAATTTTTTTCATCTGTTTCCGCTTTCTGACAGGAGTCCGTTCGGAAGATTTCTCCTTTTTCTTTTTCCATCCCACCTTAGGTATATTTAATTTCACTTTCTTCATTAGGCGTCCTCAACTTTCTTTGGTCGAAAACGGAGACAGGAAAACCCGCCTCCGTTTATATGGTGTAATATGTGAATTCACCTTCTCCATTTAAAGCATCCTTGTACTGTCTTTAAAACCTGCCGCTCACACCTGTGTATCGTCAGCTTCGTCTTCCTCCAGTACCTCTTCATACCTTTCCAATATAACATTCTGGATCATTTCTCTTGTATCCGAATTGATTGGATGAGCGATATCACGATATTCGCCATCTCCCGCCCGCCTGCTCGGCATAGCAATAAACAGTCCCTTTTCTCCCTCGATAACTTTAATGTCATGAACAACAAATTCACCATCCAGGGTAATTGATACAACTGCTTTCATTTTTCCCTCTTTTGAGATTTTGCGAATACGCACATCTGTTATCTGCATGTTTGAAACCCCCTTTGATTCCAGACCTTATTTTAATAATTATTATAAGAAGAAATTCTCTTCATTCCCTGCGTCCGGCATCAAAGTGCATAACGCTCATTCTTCTCGATCACAATACGAATCTGACCGTTTTCTCCCACATATTCCGTATTAGCACGGATTGTATCTCTGCTTTCTACGATACAATTTTCTATATGTGTATTATCACCGATATAGACATCATTTAAAATGATCGAATTTTTGATAACACAATTATTTCCTACATATACCTCTTTGAACAGGATGGAGTCTTCCACCTGTCCATTAATAATACATCCGCTGGACACAAGACTGTTTTTCACGTCTGAGCCTGCATTGTATTTAGCAGGCGGAAAATCCTGTACCTTAGAATATACATCCGGATACTGCTTAAAAAAGTAATCACGGATCTCCGGTTTAAGAAAATCCATATTGGTCCGGAAATAGGACTCTACGGAGGAGATATTGCTCCAGTATGTATCCATTTTATAGGCATACATCTTCTTGATATCCTTATAACGGATCAAAATATCCTTAACAAAATCATATCTCTCTTCCTGATCTGCCTTTTCTATCAGCTCAATGAGCAGACGGCGGCGCACGATATAAATACCGGCTGAAACCTGCTGTCCCTTTGCCTGAATCGGTTTCTCCTCAAAATTAACAATGCGGCCATCCATATCTGTAGCAATAACACCAAAACGACTCGGATCATCCCTCTCGTTCATATCCGTCGTTACTACAGTGACATCGGCTCTCTTTGCAATATGATACTCCAGCACCTTATTATAATCCATCTTGTAAATACCATCTCCGGAAGCAATCACAACATATGGTTCATGACTGCTCTTCAAAAAGCCGATATTCTGTGCAATAGCATCTGCCGTACCCCGATACCAATAGCTGTTTTCCGGTGTAGTGGTCGGAGTAAATACATATAAGCCGCCCTGCTTTCTACCAAAATCCCACCACTTCGATGAATTCAAATGCTCATTCAGCGACTTTGCATTATATTGTGTAAACACAGCCACCTTCTGAATATGTGAATTAGTCATATTACTCAATGTAAAATCAATGCTTCGGAAGCTGCCGGCTATCGGCATGGCAGCAATCGCTCTCTTGTTTGAAAGCTCTTTCATCCTGCTGCTGTTACCACCAGCTAATACAATACCTATCGCTCTCATTCTCTGTCACCTACCTTAATCAATGTCTCTCCACCGTCCAGCAGGCCATTTGGATAATCTGCCTGTTCTGTTACACCTGAGATTGCTGTATTCTTTCCTATCTTCACTCCATCCGGAATCACAGAATCCTCACCGATGGTTACAAGTCCAAAGGCATAAACACTTGGTTTCACCTTATTCTCTTTTTCTTCACCAATGCCAAGTTCACAATTCTTTCCTACTGTTACACCTTCTGCAATAATCGACTTATCAACTACCGTTCCGGCACCAATCGTAGTAGAACTCATTATAATCGAATCTCTTACGATCGCTCCCTCTTCTATGATGACACCACATCCTATCACGGAATTATGTACCTCACCATATATCTCGCAGCCTTCGCCAATAATCGCCTTATCAACTACAGCATCCTTTGCAATATACTGTGGCGGAATACGGTCACTCTTTGTATAGATCTTCCAGAATTCTTCATAAAGATTAAATACAGGAATAAGATCGATCAGCTCCATATTAGACTCCCAATATGAGCCAAGCGTTCCAACATCCTTCCAATATCCGTTATATTCATATGCAAAGATACGTTTTCCCTGCTCATGGCAATATGGTATAATATGCTTACCAAAATCACATGCCGGCTGGTCTTTTAATTTGATCAGTGCATCACGCAATACAGGCCATGAAAAGATATAAATACCCATAGATGCAAGATTGCTGCGCGGATGCTCCGGTTTCTCTTCAAATTCCTGAATCTTCTTATGCTCGTCCGTAATAACCACACCAAAACGACTAGCCTCTTCCAGCGGAACCGGAATCGTTGCTAACGTAACATCTGCATTATTGGCCTTATGGAAATCAAGCATCACCTCATAATCCATTTTATAAATATGGTCTCCACCCAAAATAAGAACATAGTCCGGATTATACTGCTCCATATACCGTAAATTCTGGTATATCGCATTCGCTGTTCCTGTGTACCACTCACTGCTGGTACTCTTCTCATATGGCGGCAAAATAGATACTCCGCCGACATTTCTATCCAAATCCCACGGAATACCAATTCCTATGTGGGTATTCAGACGCAACGGCTGATACTGCGTCAAAACACCAACTGTATCTACCCCCGAATTAATACAGTTACTTAATGGAAAGTCGATGATCCTATACTTACCACCAAATGAAACTGCAGGCTTTGCAACATCTGCTGTGAGTACACCAAGGCGGGAGCCCTGACCACCTGCCAGTAACATTGCAATCATTTCTTTCTTTATCACGATATCACCCCTTGTTGTTCAGAATAATTGTATTATAACACACTTTTCATAAAATGGGAATAAATTTGACAAATAATTTGGTGATTATTTCTATTTTTTAGACATTTCGACTAATTTTCACCCAGATATCATATTTTCACCCTCTTTCTAAAGTGAAATTTGCACAACGACGAACTGTTTTTTTAAATATCAGATAAAAGAATTGTATTTTTCCTCTCATTCGTTATAATAATGTAAGAACATTTCATATTATGAACATTTCATATTATATAGAAGAAAGGCGTGGATCATTATGTATCAGATTGACTTTAACCATCCGGGCAATGCTTATTTCATTGGAATCGGTGGCATCAGTATGAGCGGTTTCGCTCAATTACTCCACGATTACGGTTTCCATGTGCAGGGCTCCGATGCTCACGAAAGTAAAATAACCGACCACCTGGAGTCGCTCGGTATCCATATAATATATGGCCAGTCCCCAAAAAATATTACAAGCGATATTGACTTTGTTGTTTATACCGCTGCCATTCATCCAGACAATCCGGAGTTTAGGGCAGCTAAAGAAATGGGACTTCCTATGATGGAACGTGCAGAGATGGTAGGTCAGGTAATGAAGAACTACCAAAATGCAATTGCTGTCTCCGGAACCCACGGAAAGACTACAACTACCTCGATGATATCCCATATTTTTTTGGAGGCCAAAAAGGATCCTACTATTTCCGTGGGCGGTATTCTCAAGGCGATCGATGGTAATATCCGTGTAGGACACTCCGATGACTTCATTACAGAAGCCTGCGAATATACAAACAGTTTCCTGAAGTTTCATCCAACGGCCGGCATTATTTTAAATATCGATGCGGATCACCTGGATTTCTTTAAAGATCTCAATGACATCCGCCATTCTTTCCGCCGTTTTGCCGAGCTGATCCCGGCTGATGGTGTACTGATCATCAATGGCGATATCCCGGAGCTGAATGAGATCACAAAAAATCTTGCCTGTAAAGTGATCACTTTCGGATTGACAAAAAACTGCGATTATTTCGCCGATAATATCTCCTTTGATGATCACGGTCATGGTCATTTTGATCTGATCTGCGGCGGAGAGACTTCTACACATATTTCACTTCACGTGATCGGTAAACATAATATTGCTAATGCCTTAGCTGCCATTGCTCTGGCACAGCATTATCACATTGATATGGATTCCATCCAAAAAGGACTTTTGGCATTTGAGGGTACAGAAAGACGTTTTGAATTAAAGGGAAGCTTTAACGGAGTCACCGTGGTAGATGACTATGCACATCATCCTACCGAAATAGCTGCTACTCTGACTGCTGCCACCAAATATCCACATAAGCACCTCTGGTGTGTTTTCCAGCCACACACATATTCCCGGACCAGAGCACTTTTACATGAATTTGCAGAATCCCTCTCCCATGCGGAGAATATCATTCTGGCAGATATTTACGCTGCCCGCGAAGATGATCCGGGAGATATCTCTTCACGTACACTTCAGGAAGAAATCCGCAAACTCGGAAAAGAAGCCTATTATTTTCCTTCATTTGAGGAAATTGAAAAATTTTTATTAGAAAAATGTATCGACGGTGACTTGTTGATAACTATGGGAGCCGGCAACGTCGTAAATATCGGAGAAGATCTGATCAAAAAATAGGTTATTCACATTATCCACAATTTTATGTCAAAAACTGTCGACAACTATTGTGGATATTTTTTTATTTAGTCAGCTTTGAAAACATCGGCATTGTGACAATACAGCTTAAAATTATCCACATTATCCACAATGACAAATCCACATAACGCCTCTGTTTATCAGCGATTGCAAGATTTTTTCTTTGTGTTATTATAAGATACAGACTTTATAATTATTAACTAAGATCTCCCATACCAATAATGGGAAGCTTAATCATTAAGTGAAAATCTATATGGGTCAGAGGCATACGAATCTGTATGAGACCCGTTTTTACTATAAAAACTGTGCAGAAAAGAGGATTTTTTCATGGATAATATTTTGCTGTGTTCCAACCATATTCCACCGGTTACGTCCATTCATAATACGTTTATCGAAAAATACATGCTTAGGGCAAACGGAAGTTATGTAAAGGTATATTTATATCTTTCCAAATGCCTTCAGTCCGGACAGGATGATATCTCTATCTCCTCTCTGGCAGACCAGATGGAAAACACAGAGAAGGATATCATCCGTGCTTTAAACTATTGGGAAAAGCAGGGGCTTCTGCGCATCACCCGCGATGCAGATCAGGAAGAAATCCTGGGGATTGATTTTCTAAACCCGGATGAAGAGACATCCCCTCTTGATATAACGCAGCAAACCGTTCATTCCGCTGCCAAAGAAAAGCCTGCTGTATCGGCAGAATCGGCGAAACCATCTCCTGCCGATACACCGGTTAATAAAACCGTCAAAAAAGTCTCCGGTGAAACCGCTGTTTCAAAGACGGCAGCTCATCCGGAAACAGCTAAAAAGAACGAAACCAATACGGCTAATACAGCTGCCAAAGCTGTCTCTTCCGCCGGCAAAGAAGCTCCTTTATCAAAGGCTGCCCCGGCTATCTCGGTCACTACCGAGCAGACAAAGCGTCTGGCTGATAACGATGATTTCTGCTGGACATGTAATGTTGTCGAAAGCTACCTGAATCGTCCTCTCAGACCAAAGGAATTTCAATTGATCGCATATCTCTATGATAACCTTCATTTTTCCTCTGATCTGATCATCCAGCTTTATGAGGACTGCATAGAGCGCGGCAAGACAAGTCCAAACTATATCCAGGCAGTTGCTCTTTCATGGGATGAGAAAAACGTAAAAACCCCTGAAGAGGCACAGGATGCATCCTCCCAATACAACGCATTTCACACTGCCATCTCAAAAGCTCTGGCTCTGGGACGCCCCATAGCATCCGCTGAGAAAAAATATATTGCCCGCTGGCAAAACGAATGGGAACTGGATCTGAGTGTGATCCTGGAGGCATGCGACCGCACGATACTAAAGCTGCACCATGCCGATTTCAAATATACCGAAAGTATTTTGAGCAAATGGCACAATGCAAAAGTACATACATTACAGGATATCGAAAAACTTGACGAAGCATTTGAACAAAGCAAGATATTGAAAATGCAGGAGGCTGCAGCACTAAAGAATAATACCTCCGGCATTGTTCAGCATGGACTTTCAAAACCAAATGCAGATGCATTAGAAAAGAAACTTTTAAACGTATAATCTTAAGATAATCCGGAAAGGAATGTAAAAATCATGGGTATCTCAGCAAACCAATACGGAAGCATTATGGAAAAGTATGACCGCACACGCATGAAAAACCAGCACATTTTAGATAAGCGCACAGAGGCGGTTCATAAGGAAATACCTGAGATCAGAGAATTACAAAATGAAATCATAAGCCTCTCCTTTCAGCAGGCACGATATGAACTGCTTCAGCCCGAAAACATCCGGCATACAGAATCCGAATACAACAAACATATGCAGGCATTGTTAAAAAAGAAACAGCAGCTTTTAACCGAACACGGTTATCCCGAAGATTACCTGTCTCCCATCTATACATGTCCTGACTGTCATGATACAGGATATATTAACACAAAGCCCTGTCATTGCCTTACAAAGGCACAGGCTGATTTCCTGTATGCCAATGCCAATCTGAGCGATATTCTTCTGGAGGAAAACTTCAGCACATTCTCCAGTGACTACTATGATGACACGGCCGTAGATGATAATCTTTCTCTAACAGCCAAAGAAAATATCATAAAGCTAAAAAATATCTGCCTTGATTTCATAAAGCACTTTGACGATTCCTACGACAATCTCATTTTTTACGGACCTACCGGAGTCGGAAAGACCTTCCTAACCCATTGTATTGCCAAGGATCTTTTGGATACGGGTCATACCGTGGTTTACTTGACTTCTTTACAGCTATTTGATATTTTAGAGAAAGGCAGGTTCGGAAAGAGCGATGAATCAGATGTGATCCGTCAAAAAACAGATCATCTTATCCACAGCGATCTGCTGATAATCGACGATCTTGGAACAGAGCTCACAAACAATTTTACAATATCCGAGCTTTACCACTTCATAGAGGAAAGGCATCTTCAGAAAAAATCCACAATCCTTTCCACAAATCTTACCTTTCAGGAATTGCACGACCGGTATGGAGAACGTATTTTTTCCCGTTTCACCGGCTATTACAACTTTTGTAAGATTATCGGGGATGATATCCGTCCTTTAAAAAGATTTCGGACGCACACCCCGGAAAACATATAATTCACATGCAAGAATGGAGGATTTCATAACATGAAACGACATGACAAACTGGCTGAGACGATACCTGTTGGCAATTTAGGGATCTTAGCATTGGAAAGCAGCAGAGAAATGGGAAACCGCGTCAATGATTATATTGTAGAATGGCGTAAGGAACGTTCCCGCATGGAAGCTCCTGCTTCATCCATTGCCGGCTATAGTAAGGATTCTTATCTGATCGACTGCGTCTGTCCGCGTTTTGGTTCCGGCGAAGCAAAGGGATTGATCCGTGAATCAGTACGAGGCGATGACCTTTTTCTGTTAGTTGATGTATGCAATTACAGCCTTACCTATAAGGTATGCGGACAGGTAAATCATATGTCTCCTGATGATCACTATCAGGATCTGAAACGTTTAATCGCTGCCGTTGGCGGAAAAGCAAGACGAATCACTGTTATGATGCCATTCCTGTATGAAAGCCGCCAGCACCGCCGTTCAAGCCGTGAGTCTCTCGACTGTGCTCTGGCACTTCAGGAATTAACACAGATGGGTGTAGAAAGTATTATAACCTTTGATGCTCACGACCCACGTGTCCAAAACGCAATTCCTTTAAAAGGCTTTGAAACAGTTCAGCCAACATACCAGTTTATCAAGGCACTCCTGAAAAATGTACCTGATATCAAGATAAATTCGGATAATCTTATGGTGATCAGCCCTGATGAAGGTGCTCTGGGACGAGCTGTTTACTATGCAAACGTCCTCGGAATCGATGTTGGTATGTTCTACAAACGTCGTGATTACAGCAAGATCGTGGATGGTCGTAATCCGATCATCGCCCACGAATTCCTCGGAGCAGATCTCGAAGGTAAGGATGTGATCATTATTGATGACATGATCTCCTCCGGTGAGAGCATGATCGATGTTGCTACCGAATTAAAACGCCGCAAAGCAAAACGCATTTTTGTTGCTGCAACATTTGGTTTATTTACAAACGGAATGGATAAATTTGACGAAGCAGTCGAGCAGGGTCTGATCTACAAAGTTATGACTACCAATCTGGTATACCAGCCGCAGGAGCTTCTCGCAAGAGATTATTACATTTCTGTAGATATGAGCAAATATGTTGCATTGCTGATCGACACACTGAATCATGACCAGTCAATCAGCGATCTTTTGAATCCTACTGAGAGAATACAGAATATCCTGGTTAAATATGGTCAGAGATAATTGGCAGACATGCTATTTATAGCTTAAAGACACATTTTTTACTGATACAAACCGAAATATCATATAAACGTAAAGAACCCGAAGCATATGCTTCGGGTTCTTTACAGTAACACTCAAAGGAGTGGACATGAGACAGAGGGAGCTGCCTCATGTCCGAAAATGAAAAAAATGAAAAAGAATCTATAACAAACATTAGTCAATCGGCTTATTTATTTTATAAGAACATTATAAAAAGCAGATGTGATATAAAATTGTTTAATTTATAAAAAAACTGTGAACTTTCTAAAAGATGCTGGGAATTTTGCAAAAATATCTGCATTTCCATGCAACTTTCTATGATATAATGACACATATCAATAGAACAAAAAATGGCGACTCTATACCGCATAGTTAAAATGGGAGGTGACTGGTATCATGACTAACGGACTTACTTTAAGCGTTCTATGTATTCTCGGATTAATTGTAATTGTAGGCGGCATCATTATAGGATTTCATTTTTGGGATAAAGATTGAACCGAACGAAACAGATATATCTTATCTCCAAACAAGGCGATATCTGTATAGATCAACATCACACAGATACCGCCTTGTATTTTCAGATTGCGCCAAACATTTCTAGGCACTCTCTGTTGGTCCCACGGAATATGTCATTTCTTCCTTCAAACATCTTGCATAATCTCTCCAGTCTGTCCCAATTATCGTTTACATAATATTCATAGCTGTGTCCCCATATATAAAACAGCAGCTTTTCTCCCGGAAGCGGATCAGCATCCAGAAATTTCTGTGCCAGTTCAAACAGCTGTTCATCGTTATGATGACAGGTTGCCTTCAGAAGGATCGGTTTCTCCGGAATATCAAAGCGATGCGTTGACTCTACTGTCCTTCCATATACGATTCCATGTTTCAAAAGATAATCTACTGCGGAAGCATCATACGCACCATAGGCATATGCCATTCCCACGGGTTTTTTCCCATATATCCGTGTAATATTTTCCATGTCACGGCCAAATTCTTCATCCATCTCTTCCTGCGTCATTTCCACCGGTGCACGATGTGTCAGACCATGCACTGCAATTTCATGTCCCTTATATAGATCACCGATACTCTCCTGATCCATCCGGAATATATCTTTTCCCTCGATTTCAAACTGACTGCTCCTGCTCTGTATTCCGGTATTGAGATTAAATGTGCATTTCATTCCATATTTATTAAAAATCTCAACAAGTTTTCTGTCTGACTCTATCCCATCATCATAGCTAAATGTAATCGCTTTCCTGTATTCCATTTCCATCAATCCTTTCTTGAACAATCAAAGATTCCTCTGACCGGTGCTACGCCTTTCCCGGTTCATCTGAAATCTCCACCACATACACGGCATCCCCTTCCACTCGGAATCTGACTTCATGACCGGCAAAGGACATCCCGTAAACTCTCTCCGGATCCTGTTGATATCTTGGTCTAGGATCCTGCTCTAACACATCCCGCAAAGCCTCCAGTTTTTCGTCAGACAGCCCACAGCCATATACTGTCTCCTCCGGTATAAAAACCTTCATACAATGTGATCTGACACGTTCTGTAAATCCACCACATGCCTCGGGATAACTATCTGCATATGGCAGATATGGCTTGATGTCATAAATAGGTGTACCATCCATCATATCAATACCCGATACCTGAAGGATCGGTCCTTTTACAGCATCCAAAATAACATTGTCAAGCCTGACGCAGGATAATCCAATGGGGTTTGGACGAAACGGCGATCTGGTAGCAAACACTCCAAGCCGCTTATTTCCTCCCAGTCTTGGCGGCCGGACAGTCGGCGACCATTCCTTCCTGATCGCCCGAGAAAATTCCCAGACCAGCCAAATATGTGAAAACTCCTCCAATCCCCGAAATGCATCTGCATTTCTATATTCTGATTCCAATATGATCTTTCCCTGAAGCTTATCTACCAGCCCGCTTTGCCGCGGAAGGCCAAACTTTGAGGAAAAATCTGTATAAATCCTGCCTATGATCTTCATCTCCATGTCTGCAACCATACCTTTCCAACGCTGAGCAAAGGAAAAATGAGCCTGATACAACACCTTGCAGTATCAGGCTCATTGATTTCACTCTGCTATCTACATTTTCTAAGGATGATCATGCACGCACTAGCTCTACCTGCCAAAATCCCTCCGTATGAGACGGTCCCTGCGTAATCTCAACCTTAAATTTATACATTGCCTCCTCCAGTTTACGCTGGAACTGTATCTCGGAAAGATCTGAATCTGGCTCCTGCAAGATGATTGTGTCACCTACTTTTGCATAACTATATGCCGAACCTAATGTTTTAAATGTAGCCTTCCAAGTTTCTTTTTTCTTTAAAAAATCAAACACAATAATCACCTCTGCTTTCTAAAATTATATGTCAGCTTCAAAATCTCGTGTCGTCTATCCGCTAGATATATTTATTATAACACATATTTCCAAAAAAAGAAAGCAATTCGCAGTATTTTCATAGGAAAAATATAAATATCTGTCCCAAATTTCCTGTTTCTATGACAATACCATTCTTACCGCTCCGTACATCCCTGCATCATTGCCAAGCTCTGCCAGACGAAATTGTTTGCCCTTCAGAGCAAACATTACATCTTTCTCATACTTTTCCTGTACTACGTCTAAAACGATCTGACCATTTTTCGATACGCCTCCGCCGATGACAAACGCCTGTGGATCAACCACTGCAGCTACGTGAGAAAGTCCTTTTCCGAGATAACTCGAAAAGCAGTCGACAATTTCCTTTGCCACTGCATCACCATTCTTGTATGCCTTAAACAGCTCCAATCCGGTGATCGGATGATCATACTGACGAAGTTCGGAAGGAGTATCCGTCTGCTGCAGCTTCTCCGCAGACATTCTGGTTATACCGGTAGCAGAAGAATACTGCTCCAGACATCCCTTCTTGCCGCAGCCACATGTCCGTGTCTCATGAGGATTTACCAGCAAATGTCCAATCTCCCCTGCTGCACCATTACTTCCTGTCAAAATCCTGCCATTTAGAATGATTCCTCCACCGACTCCGGTTCCCAAAGTCACCATAACGATACTGTCAAAACCTCTGCCGCCGCCACGCCACTGCTCACCGAGAGCCGCTACATTGGCATCATTTCCAACCTTAATCTTCTCAACGCCCGTGAGCTTGTGAAGCTCATCTGCCACAGAGAATATTCCCCAGCCCAGATTTGCACACTTGAGCACACGGCCATCCTCCGTGATCGGACCCGGCACACCCATTCCAATGCCGATAACGTCCTCATTTGAAATAGATTTTTCCTCGTTTTTGTCTGCAATGCTTTTTGCGATGTCCGGCAGGATATGTTCCCCGTTATTCTCTTTGCGGGTAACGATCTCCCACTTTTCCAGCATATTGCCTTCCTCATCAAAAAGCCCCATCTTTACAGTCGTTCCACCAAGATCTACCCCATAAATATATTTCATTTGTTATTTCCACCTTTCCTTAATATATATTCCAAAAAGCTCGTTTATATTTCTTATTTTTTAAGAACGATAATCCCCATTAATCTTTACATAATCATATGTCAGATCACATCCCCATGCTTTGGCCGAACCATCACCCTGTTTCAGATCGATATTAATATAAATCTCATCCTCTGCCAGAACCTTTGCCGCAAAATCCTCCGAAAAATCAATTCCCGCACCATTTCTGCATACCTCCAGAGTCCCTGCCTCAGAGGAAAGATCAACATCCATCGTATCAATAGCAAAATCTGCATCCGCATAACCAATGGCACACAGTACCCGTCCCCAGTTAGCATCCTCACCAAACATTGCACATTTAAACAATGGAGAACGTATTACGCTCTTTGCCACAATAATGGCCGTATCCTGATCCGGAGCTCCTTTGCAGGTACATTCCAGCAATTTTGTAGCACCCTCGCCATCCTTGGCCAGCATACGTGTCATATTCATCATAACAATATACAGAGCCTGCTTAAATACCGCGAAACCGTCCTCATCCTCTGTCTTTATTTCTGCATTGCCTGCAAGGCCGTTTGCCATAACGCTGACCATATCGTTCGTCGATGTATCCCCATCTATACTCAGGCAATTATATGTAATCTTTACAATCTCATCTAATGCCTTCTGGATCATCTCCCGGGAAATACACACATCTGTTGTAATGAAATTTAATGTCGTCGCCATATTAGGATGGATCATACCGCTTCCCTTAGCCATACCTCCCAAACGACATTTTCTTCCATCCAGCTCAAACTCAACTGCCACCTGCTTTTTTACAGTGTCCGTAGTCATGATCGCTGTGGCGGCCTCATCATTTCCCGTCTCACTAAGCCCATCCACCAGCTCTTTCATGTGATCCGCAAACGGTGCGACCGGCATAGGAAGTCCGATTACACCTGTAGAAGCGACAACAATCTGATCAGCCGTAATTCCAAGTGCATCTGCTGCCAGCTGTGATGTTTCTGATGCTACCTGCTCTCCATTTGCATTTCCCGTGTTAGCATTCTTAGAATTTACAAGAACCGCATGGGTAATTCCGTTTCCTGCCTCCAAATGTTTTTTGGTCACAAGGATCGGAGCACCTTTTACCTTATTCTGTGTGTAAACGGCCGCTGTCCGGCATGGCATTTTGCTATATACCATCGCGAGGTCATTCTTCTTTTTGTCCGGATTCAGTCCACAATTAAGACCATTTGCCTGAAATCCCTGTGCCGCACAAACTCCTCCGTCCACATATTTATAGCCCTCATATTCTGTCATCTTCATATGTCTTCCTCTTTTCTGTCATTCCTCTGCAAAGCTCCCCATGCAGTACCTATCTGCATGACATTTTGTAAATAGCGTCTTTTGTCTCTTACAGCGCTTTACCTGTAAGAAGCTCATATGCCTGCAGATACTTTGAAATCGTCTTTTCAACAATATCCTCCGGCAAGGTCCAGTCATTGTCCGGATTTGCCTTGAGCCAGTCACGTGCAAACTGTTTATCAAAGGATGGCTGGCCATGTCCCGGCTCATATCCCTCTGCCGGCCAGAATCTGGAACTGTCCGGTGTAAGCATCTCATCTCCCAAAACAATATTTCCATTCTCATCAAGACCAAATTCAAACTTTGTATCGGCAATAATGATACCTTTTTCCAAAGCATAATCTGCACATTTTTTGTATAATGCAATCGTATAATCACGAAGCTTCTGTGCATATTCCTCTCCCTTGCCCGGGAAATATTTCTCCAGATGGGCAACACTCTGCTCATATGAAATATTTTCATCATGATCACCAATCTCAGCCTTTGTAGACGGAGTATAGATTGGTTCCGGAAGCTTATCAGACTCCTTCAATCCTTCCGGAAGCTTAATCCCACAGACTGTACCATTTTCCTGATAGCTTGCCCAGCCACTCCCTGTGATATATCCACGAACAATACACTCGATTGGAAGCATTTCCAATTTACGGCACATCATACTGTTTCCATCAAATTTCGGCTGCCTGAAAAACTCCGGCATATCCTGCACGTCAACTGAAATCATATGATTCGGCAAAATGTCCTGGGTCAGATCGAACCAAAACTTTGACATCTGGGTCAAAACTGTTCCTTTTTTAGTCACTTCATTATGAAGTATCACATCAAAACAGCTTATTCTGTCTGTTGCAACCATGATCAGACTGTCTCCATTGTCATAAATTTCCCGTACCTTTCCTTCCTTCATTGGCTTTAGCTCTTTCATTTTTCCTCCAATCCCACACGTTGTCCCGGACAACTGCGTGTGCGTTCGTTGTGTCAATTTCATTTTCATGCTGCGTGCTTTTTTTAAAACGAGTCATCACAACTTCATCTCCCAAAAAGCATTATCTCTTTTAGTATAATATTTTCTCGGAAAATTGCAAGTAAGGAGGCCTTTTTTCCGGCTTCAGTTTTTATCTTTTCCTCTCACCATGTTAAGCCGGACGCATATATTAGATGTAACCAGAAAATATTCCATGTATTTTCTAAAATGCTTAGAAAGGATGTATGTTATGAACACAATGAATGGATGCCGCGGCAACGGAAACTGCCGTGGAAACAGAAACTGTCAATGTGGCATGAGAGATTGCAACAGCATACCTGCACCTTGTTCCTGTGGCAATGCACCTGACACCGATAATTCCTGTGGTATGAGCAGTGCCGAAAGGAACCGGCAATGCCAGAAGGATTCTGCCGACACCGGCTGTACAGATCCTTTATATGGTATGCCGTTAGCGATTGGCTATGTTCCCTGGCAGCAATGGAACAAGATCTATGACCCTGCACAGGGTCTCGCCAACGGAACCATCTTTCCTGAATTAAATCTGCAATTTTATGGATGCATCCCCCAGGGCTGTGCAAAAGGAGGCAGAATATGAGCAAAGATCAGATGAGATTATTAAAATTCATTTCTCAGGTCAGCTTCTCCCTGACTGAGACAAATTTATATCTGGACACCCATCCCTGCGATAAGGTTGCATTAAGCTATTATCAAATGGTAAAAAAACAACGTCAGGAAGCAGTTGAAGAATACAGCCGCAAATACGGACCTCTCCTGGCTGATCAGGTAGACTGCAAGGATTATTGGACATGGGTAGAAACCCCTTGGCCTTGGGAACGGTAAAAACGGATCGATCGTTTTTCCCTTTTGTTTTTCATTATTAATTTAAATAATAGATTGGAGTTTATAATATGTTTAATTATGAAAAAAGACTGGAATATCCGGTTCATATTACAAGAACTGATCCTAAAGCGGCAATGGTGATCATCAGCCAGTACGGTGGACCTGACGGTGAGGCAGGAGCAGCACTTCGTTATCTTTCGCAGCGTTATTCCATGGAAGACCGCAAAGTAGCAGGTGCTCTTACCGACATTGGTACAGAGGAATTAGGTCATTTAGAGATCGTTGCGACTATTATCCACCAGCTCACAAAGGACCTGACACCGGAAGAAATCAAGGCATCCGGCTTCGATAAATATTATATCGATCACACACTGGCTATCTGGCCGCAGGCTGCCAGCGGTGAACCGTTCAGTGCAAGCCAGTTCCAGAGCACCGGAGATACTATCACGGATCTCTATGAAAATATGGCTGCCGAACAAAAAGCCCGCCTGACCTATGACAATATCCTCCGTATCATCAAAGATCCGGAAATTGCGGATCCGATCCGCTTCCTGCGAATGAGAGAGATCGTTCATTTCCAAAGATTCGGTGAATGTCTGCGCCGTATTCAGGATCAGCGTAATCCAAAGAACTTTTATGCATATAATCCTCAGATTGATAAAAAAAGATGTTGATCGGGAGCTGTAAAAAAGTCCCAAATTGAAAAACCAAAATTAAGCACAGGCAGTTGTCTGTGCTTAATTCTTCTTATCATTGAACGAAAATGGGGTTTATCTTAACAATCAATAAAGCGATCCGATAAATTCAGACAGATTTTTCCCTGTTGAACTTACTTCATCAAGCTCATGATTCCAATAAACAACCGTATTATCTTTAATATCCAAACAATTAAAATTTCCAAATGGATCAATCGCAAACGGAAGAAGATTCTTATCATCAACCACTTTCAATGCTAAAAACACGGAATCAGCCTCATCTTCCTTATTGAAAGACAGTATAGCACCAAGTACACGCTCATCATTTCCAAGCATATAACGGCATTTTTCGGGTGTCGCTGCATTAGCATTTACGACTAATTCCTTAAGTTCTTCCGGAATCTTTATCCCTCTTTCTTTTTCAATTTCAGAAAAAACGTCTTTATTATCCAGTTCTATCTTATATTTCCAATCCATAGCAGCACCTCCTTATCTCATGCCTGCTCCACCGCCCCACAGACTCTTACCGCCTGTATGTTTAACGATGTCATGCATATTCCTATCAACCAATTCCATTTTCCCCGGTATCTCATTATGATGCCAGGTAAACCCTGAAATACGGGGCTCCCCATTTTTTATTTGCTCAAGCTGTCTGGAATTGAACTTTTTTGCAAACTCCGGATCACGCCCTATTTTTCCTTGAAGCATCTTATTGCAGAAACTAAATTGTGAATAATCACTCGATTTCCACATATTCTTCGGCATTCGACAAGTAAATTCACTGTCAAATTTCGGAAAAACTCCTTCAACTCTTTCTCCGTTTAAATGAAAAGTGTGTTTTCTAAAGGGAACACCCATAGGGAGTGTCTTCCCTTCATAATGTTCATTGATCGTATGGATACGCCTTACTTCCTTAACATCATTTTTGGCCATTTCAAATCCATTTATCTTATTATAAACATCTGCCGTACCCTTTACAACTTCTTTTACGCCATCCATCAAAAGCATTAGATCACCTCGCCTTTTACAAATTTACGCCAAATTGTAAGATACTCATCAGGCTTGTCATATCGTGCAATTTGTTCTCTTAATATGCACTCAATTATCGTATTCTGCTGCTCCTTTGTCAGATCAGACACAACCCCGTCACCGGAATATACAAAAGCGTCCCTCCATTCTTCTATAGATTCCAATCCATCAGCTTCTTTCTCAATATCAGGAGTGACAATCATATCATAAACCAATGGGCTTATTTCACTTTCATCAATTTTTCCATTGGACGATAGTAATCTTATTGCATTTGCCTTCGATACAGTCGGCAATGTGCTTTGAGTTATCAATTTAATTATCTCCGGCATATTCAGATCAAACCGTTCTCCTGCTGCTTTATTAAGCAGTTTAACCAATACTTCCTTATTCTTTAATGATTTTGATGTCGTTACTTCCGGTTTACTTTTAAAAACCTCACCGGAGCTCAAATAATCGACTTTGCACAAAACCGGCTCCAGCCAATTGTTTTGATAAACAGCCGCAACACCTGTAGGCAATTTAGACAATTCCTTAATCTGTTCATCTGTAAGATTCGCCGCTTTGCCGACCAAACTTCGGTCATCTGCATCAGGCAGCCTCATGATTATTTTCGTATTTGTATTTCTTATAACACTCCTATCAAGAAGCCCCGGAGCCTGATCTGCTATGATAAACCCTTCGCCATATGTTCTGACTTCCGCAATTGCATTGGATAGCATTTCGACAGATTTACCAAGCAGATTTGCAGACTCAGTGCTTTGTTCCGTAGAAGTTCTCTTCAAGAGGTTATGAGCCTCTTCTAACACGGTAACATGATTAAGGTCTGCATCCATGACACCGGATGTCATTCGGTACTCTTGTAATCTCATTACCAAAATACCCATTATCATGGATTTTGTTTCAACGGATCCAACTCTGCTTAAATCGACTATAACGTCACTGTCGAATAAACCGGCATCTCCAATTTCATCATTATCAAAGATTCGGCCATATATTCCATTTGTCAGAGATTTAATTCTTGTTGCCAATGATCCAATATAATTGTCTTTCACTTCCTGTGAAAACGCAGAATTTCCGACAACAACCTGTAATTCGCTTAAAACATCAGCAAACGTCGGGAAAAGCTCATCGGAATACTCATTTTCCGAAGTTTCCAAATCCCACCCTGATTTAATATACGCCCGCTCTACAGAATCCTTCAAGACCGCAGGCATTGCTGCATACATAGGCCAACAAACATTAAATATTTCTATTAACCGGTCCAAATGTTCAAGAACATGGATGCCTTTAGGAAATTTAAAAGGATTTACCCGTAACAGCGGAGTTATATACGGATTTGTTCCATAAACATCTGTTTTTTCATTTCCAAATACATGCTTATACTCTCCCTTTGCCGGCTCAATGACAAGAAAATGAACATCCTGTTTTTTCAGTTCTCTAAGAAGCTGATAGACCGTGTTCGATTTGCCTGCCCCCGTTGAACCGGTGACAAAAGTATGCATTGCAAGACTTTTAAGATTCAGTTTCACCTTAGAATCCTGCTTTTTTCCCATATGATATATATTCCCCAGCTCAATTGACCGAACGGAAGGTTCTGATATATTTGTTTCAAACACATTTCTACCAAATGATGCCATTTCAAATACCGGCAGACCATTTATTGATTTTTTAGGAATTCCCATGCTTACTGCTAATTCATATGAGTTTGCCAGGGATGCCGGACTCAAATGTATATCCGAATTCGCCGGATTTATAAACAAGGGATGTGAAAACTTTTTCAAATACTCTTTTATAACCCTTCCGGATTTTTCCGTTTCATTCCAGTTATTGATGTGTGATGATTGCAGAGATGAATTGTCCCCCCGCATCAGAGCATTATACCCACTCGCTACAATGGCATTTGTTTCCGGATCAGACGAAATAACATATGCAGCACAGTTAAATGCCCCATATGATTCACACTTATTCAATCGCTCCAAATGCTTATCTATTTTATTAAGCAAATTCTTTACTGGTTTATTTTCATTTGATAACTGAATTGTCTTCCCATGAGATGTTCCCTCAGATTCACCGGTCGTGTCACTGCTTTGTTTCGCTTCTGATGTATTTACGGACTCCGTGCTCCCGGATGATTCAGTTGTATTTCTTGAAACGGTTGATGTTTCACTGACATTCTTTCCGGTTGACCCGATAATGCCGCCTCCGGCCGCTGATCCTATCTGACTCCCCACATAAGCCGCAGCAGCAACCGCCGGAGCAGCCATTCCTCCGGTAAGAGCTATTGCGGCGATCCCAACACCGGCACCCAGTGCGGAACCTACAAGACCGCCGACATTTTTATTACTACTGCTTCCATGGCCGAAACCTTCACTCCAACCACTTGAAGTAGTATAGTTTTGTGTCAATGATGTACTGCGGCCTATCGCATTGGTTATGCCCTCGGTATGATTTTTTGACACAGTTACAGACTCTGTTTCATTAAAACTAATGGACGTTCTTACGAAAGGAGATAGTTGAGTATATAAAGCTTCATATCCTAATTTTGCCTCAGAAATCTGCTGTGCATCAACGGGATCTGCTATAACGACTATGCTGTATTCCCTGCCGGAGAGTGCATCTACCAAGTGTTCAATTCCTTGAACAAATTTTTCATACGATCCCTCTTTCTCATTCCTGATAGAAGCAATCCCCGAGATCGATGTAACATAACCATACTCAAAAGGTTTATTCAAGATTCTTTTTTTGGCCTCACCCGGTACAGGCTCCATCTCAAGACCCGGGAAATTACCGGTTAAGCCCCTCTCTAGTATCGCTCCCTGTGTCTCAATATTCTCAGATTTCTGACTAATATCTTTACTGACTACTCCTAAATAGTATTCTGTAATCTCTTTTTGACCGGATATCAAAGTAATAACCGTAGCATTGCTCGAATAAGCCGCATTCAATACAGTAACAAGCTTATCTATAACACTTTCCTTCTTATCAGAAACCATTTTTTTAAACTTATATATTCTTGTAAATTCGGCTATGTCCAACTTTTTTAATGCGTCAGGAATATCTGCAACCTCATAATCCTCCAGTTTATACAGATAATCCTTGGTTATAATATCCTTCGCCATATTAAGCGATCGTGCCAATTCCTTATTATCGGGTATTTCTGTAATAGAAGTCTCCATACTACAATCCCCCCTTCATAAGTTTTATCAACCCTTCTTTTTTACTTTTATTAAATGCATTTATCCAATTATCAAGTCCTTTTTTAGCTTCTTTCGAGCATTCTTTGTAATTGCCGCATTTTTTTCTTTTACATAATCCTTTTACAATATCGCAATAATAACGCTGCTTTAACTCCTTATTTCGCTTATTTACATATTCACTTTTATAATCCTGGTATCTTTTATCTTTGCAGACTTTCTTTGGCTTGCAACTTACGCACCTTTTGTCTATCGAACATCCATAAATTTTCTCTACTTCTTTGTGAGTGATATTATCACAACGACGATCACCACTACCGCCACCAGACCGAGCACCATTGGTATCTTGCTCTGTTGGTGGCCCGATACGTTTGGGCTTTGACCATTCTTATTCGAACCTGTATCCGCATGATGATCTGTCTTCTCTACACTCTCATCATTCTTCGAATATAAAGATCTTCCAATCGTCTTAACATCTTCTATTCTTTCTTCACAAAAATTCTTTTTTAATTCAAATATAGCCTTAGCAAAGTCAGCATCTGTAAATGTTTTCTTCTGACTGGATATAGCCGGATCACCCACGAGAGATTCATCCATTATTTTTATTCCTTTAGATTTTACATACTCTACCGCCTCATCAAATTCACCGTTTGAAAAATCCCTATTTGTATAGCTTATGCTTCCCAGAGCTTCTCTGAGTGCTTTTATATCTCCTTTAGCTATACCATTTTCAATCGCTTTATACTTCCGCATTTTCATTACCTCCTTAAAAATCCAACAATGTTTTTATCCTGGTTTCCTTATCTCTAACCCATTTCGAGAGTTTCTTATTTTCCTTTACTCTCTGTTCTAGATCGCCTAATTCAGCCGTACTTTTGTCAAGCTCATCCAGTATTCTATCAATCTCATTATCAAGAGTATCGATATTATCATTGAAAGCATTTTTATATTCCTCTATCTGATCATACGCCTGTTCAAATACAGTATGAATATTTTCTTTTATACTGCTTGAGAACCCTGTCATTACATTAACAATAATTTCTTTTACATCAACATCCACTCCATCCCTAACATCAACCAAGACAGATATCTCTTTTGGTTCAAAAAACTTGAAAAATCCAAAGAATCCTTCTCTTTCAGGATTCTTTATCCATCTTTTTTCCTTCCTGTATCTGACAGACTCATTACGCTTTTTTAGCTCACTTATATCAGAGATTTTTATTTCATGAAACGATTTTAGTTTCTGAAAATCATAGCCTTCAATCTCAATATTATCTAATATCTGACGGACTACGGATGTATATTCTGCAAGCATTTTTTTACCTTCTTTGAAAATATTCTCCGCTATGTTCCGGTTAAGGCTGCTCTCACAATCCCGCTGAAAATGAACAAGATCATCCTGAAATTTAACGAGCAGAATGTCAGCTTCACGCTTATCCACTTTTTCTTTATCATCGTATTTTTTGAGTATCTCCTGAAGCTTCATCTCAACAGAATACTGTTCATTATCCTCGACTTTTTCATCTATCCTAAAATCTCCTATTTTTGCTTTATACACATCATAAATCTTTTTGCCATTCCTATGTTTTTTTTTAGCATCAGCTATTTGTTTTCGAACCATTGTAAGTTTTTTGCTATCATTTGCTATGCTTTTAGCAAATTCCGCCTTCATATTCAATTCGCCTAAAATAGCTACTATATCTTTGATAGCATCTTTAATTTTCATTGGATATGCATATTTTTCTACATATTCCGAGATCGTCTCCTCAACGGCCGGTACACCGGTATGAATAAGTGCTTCATCATCCCAGAGTTCCTCATCCTTATGATATTTGGCAGCCTGTAACTGCAATTTTTCTCTGACTGTAGGTGTCAACGTGGCAAACTTTTCATAATGAAGCAACTCATTATTAAC
Organism: Lachnospiraceae bacterium; assembly: GCA_022774505.1. Classification (GTDB taxonomy): domain Bacteria; phylum Bacillota; class Clostridia; order Lachnospirales; family Lachnospiraceae; genus Jutongia. The sequence goes on along the minus strand of JALFLW010000063.1, from coordinate 4,533 downwards.
AAAATCCTCAACATCGACTAATGCTTTTCTTTCATTTTTCGACAATTTTTCGCCTTTTTTTGACTTTCTAATAGCTAGTGCCAGTCTTGCACTCGTAGGAATCAAAGTAGGCTCAACTATATCAAACTCTTTTTTCAGATAGTCTCTAACCTCCGAAAGAGTTTTTTCTACATTTTCACCTTTTTCTTCATCAATTTCATCACATTTATTAATCACAAAAATGAATCTGTCTCTTGACTGTTTGCCGGCACGTTTCATTTCAGAGGAAATATCCATTAAAAGCTGCTTGTCATCCTTAATTCCTATTTGTGTTGCATTCATAACATACAAAATAACTGCATTTGTTCTCTTTATAATTGACCTGGTTAAACGACCGTGGTTTTCGTTTTGTGAATTGTTGGGACCCGGAGTGTCTCTTAAGCATAGTTGTATTTTATCGTCAGAAATAGACGGAATATTCCCGACTATATCTATATAGGTCACATTTTTATCCGCATTATATTCTGACATTTTACTTAAATCAACCGGTCCTTTAGGATGAATAACGGTTTTCCCATCCGCTGCATAACATTCTGCTTCAAACCCATCCATGTCATCATTGTCAAAAATTCTAGCGATCGTCGCAGTACAAGCTGCATTGCTAGAGGGAAGGAGCTCGGTATGTAATATGGAATTTATAAGTGTGGATTTCCCGCTACTCATAGTTGCTATCACGCTAACCTCAAATATGCCATTTTTAGCTTCCTCATATGCATCAAAAATATCAAGCCCATCTTTGTTCTTCTGATTAAATTCGGCTATATCTTTTGATCGTATCTCATCAAATATCTTATCTAATCCTCCAATTACATCAGCATCATTCGTTGATTCCTCAAAGGTGGTACTAAATTGAACTGTACCTTTATACATATTTAAAGTATATTTAAGATCATCAAAATCAATTTTTCGCCCTTTAAAATGTATCTCCACTTCATCATCATCACACGCAATCGCTATTTCTTCAAGAAGGCCTTTCCAGTTTACGGATTCTCCCAACAGCACCTGGAGACGCTCTTCTGATTTCGCACCTATTTTACTTTTTGCATTTAGCACTTTTCCATTTTTTTTAAATACGCATTTAACCAAATATGGGTTATACTCGATTGAAAACTTTGTCATCAGCTTGTCCTCCTGTGTATCCTTACAGTGTTTTTTTTACTACTAAGAATCTGTTCTCTCTAAATTATCCTTTCCCGATGTTTACAGTGCTGCATCAGATCCCTGAATCGCATATCACTATTTTATGTCCCTGATCCATCAGTCCCTCACACATTTTGACTATTATCGCCAGTATCAGTCCGACCTGTTGATCACTAAAGATAGCCGCAATTATACTTTGATCTGTCTCCGACGGCAGGCTATTGATAAACCATTGCCCTGTCTCAAAATAGGTCAGCTTATAAATTTTTCCATAGCATGTTCCATAAGCGAATGATCCATAATAAAAGATAATTCTTTGATTGGTCAGTGCCATAAAGTTTTTAAGCGTTCCAACCATTGTACTGTCCTTACAGAAAAACACCTGCTCCCCTGCGAGCAGATATGGACTTAAAACTCCACATGCTTTTTGAAAAAGCGGTTGATTGAAATGTGCACTGGCAAAAAAGTCTCCCTGCTGCATACACAATTCATCCATTAATTGTTGTGCTGTTTTTCCGGAATGTAACAGATCTACCATAACATCCCAGCTTTTCTGATTTTTTTCAGGCAAATTGACATCCCTCAGCACAAACAGATCCAAAGCACGATCCCCTGTTGTGTTCTCCGGTGGTATCACAACTTCGCCTCTTTTTGCTCTTTCTACTACAGTTTTTACCAGAGTTACAAACTCCTCTGAATCAGATGATACATTTCTTGAATAAATAAAGACCTTCTGTCCCGAAGTAAGCGTTATCTGAATCTTGCTTCCCAATCCGGCACATACCAAAAGTGCCACACCAATCAGCCCCCAAATAATTCCTGATAGTAAAAACAAAATCATCCAACCGCATATAAGTACAATAAAATATAAATTAATATGTTTCTTTACTACTATATCTGCAATGCCCCTATACGGAATCGTATGGACAGTTTCATATAGCTTGGGTGATACAGATATATGCAATTCATCTTCTCCCAGATCAACCCACGTAATTAGATGTCCTCTGCTTAATCCGATATATTGCCCTGCTGAAGATACAAATTTCACATTCTTGCCAAGTACATCGTACCCTGCATACACTTCATTCATAATTCATTCTCCTCTCCTGTTCCGTCTTTTATCCTTTCTCCTTCCTCTCCACTCCTCTATGAGGAAATCAGGATTATCATTGGAAATTCTGCCTTTGACCCGCCCTGTGGCTATCAGAAACTCCTCTATGTGCAAAAACCGTGCACGTATATATGATGATTGATCTTATAGATCAAAAAATCCCTCTGATAATCAGTATATCAGAGGGATGGTTTTTAAATTTTTATTTTTTGTCACGTTTCCTGACGTTTTTTCAATCCTGTCTCAGAGGGCCCAAATCTCCTTCCTGACGGCCTGTATCCAGCACATTCTCCATTTCGTCAATATGTTCTAAAAATAATTCATCAATATACGGATCAAAATGGCTCCCTTTACTTTCTTCCATGATCGCTATAGATTTTTCTCTGGAAAATCCTTCTTTGTAATGACGTTTTGAGCGAAGTGCATCATAAACATCTGCTACAGCCATGATCCTGGCCGCCAAAGGTATTTCCTCTCCTTTGATCCCTTCCGGGTAGCCCGTTCCATTATATTTTTCATGATGATACAGTGCCATATCATAAGCGATCTCACAGTATGTATCATTTTCCAGATCTTTCAGCGTACTCTTCAGGATCCTTGCCCCTTCCTGCGGATGCGACTTCATAATTGCAAATTCTTCATCTGTCAGCTTTCCTTCTTTTTGAAGAATCCTGTCCGGTATCGCTATCTTACCGATATCATGCAGTCTTGCAGCGGCAGCTACCATGTCCGCATACTCCGGGGTGATGATATCTTTATATCTGTCATCCTCCGCCATAACATTCACAAGCACCCTTACCAAATTTCCGGTATTTTTAATGTGCAGTCCGGTAATGCCGTCCCTTGCCTCAATCATAGCTGCAAAACTTCCGATAATATCTCTCTGTATTTTTACGACTTCCCGTGTCTTGCGCTTCAGATCATGCTGCAGTCTCTCCGTATAATAATACCTGTCTGTAATTTCTGTCATTGTGAGCGTTTTGCCATATTTTGCATCGCCCCTGGTAATTTCGCGAAGTGTCAGTTCATAAACACAATCCTCATCCGACTGGTGTTCTTCCTCCCCTTCATGTATACACTGGGGTATAAATAAATATTGACTTTCTTTTGCCTGATCTATCAGCTTTTCCAGATAGTCTTCTCCCTGTTGTGCCAGATATAGTAAGATCTGGTCTGCCTCCTTATTCGAATAAAGCATCTCTCCGTATATATCCATAACAACGAGTCCGCTGGACATATGATCCACTACTTCTTCTTTTGCCAGCAGCAGGGTATCAAAAAGCCGGTATTTACGCATTAACCGTTCAAATATAAATGCCGCAGCCAGATACGCCAGGGCTGTTGTATCATAACCATTTGTCAACTGCAGTAAAAATAAGACCAGACTTACCATACTTAGCAGTACCATTGCAAACATCATCAAAACCTGCTTACGGATAATGGACGATCTTGTCTGACAAAATTTGCGAATACACAAAAAGATGATCATAAAGAAATAACAGGCAATAAATGCCGTATATAGATTATATAATACCCCATGCTTTAATATCATATGCGGAAACAGACCCTCCTGTGTAAAGGTCACGGAAGAGTAATACAAATGATGATATTTATTGGTTGTCACTAATCCACAGATAATGATACAAATGGAAAAAAAGAGAATTCTTTGTAATTTAGGAACAATTATATTGCAGTATTCCATAATAAACAAATACATAAAAAATACGACAAAGGACTTCCCAAAATATGCAAACTTCGTCGCCTGCATAGCGACTTCTTTATTCGGAGCCTGCATCTCCATTGTATATCCTACCAGATTGATCAAAGACGAATATAACAGAAGTACCAGGGAAAGCTGCAAACGCGAACCATGCTGTCTGCTGACATAGAAAATTTCTATGATCAATGCCAGAATCCCAATATACTGCAATATCAATAAAAATTGGTACATTCCCTTATCCTCTTCCCTTCTTTTTCATTTTTTCTTGGAGTTATTAGATCTCAAATTCTACCTAAGACTCGCAAAACCGCTCTTGCAGAGCTTTTCTTTCTGCTTCGCAGAAATTTTGCTCGTTAATTCGCCCAAAAAAGCAAATGCCAGCTTTGCTGTCGCTTGCTTTTTCTAGGGCTCATTATATCATAAATCACACCACTATAAAAGGCAGTCCTTTTCTTTCAAAAAGAACTGCCCATCTCTTTAATTATATAAGGAAATATTATAACGGATCTTACGATATATCTTA
>JALFLW010000121.1 GCA_022774505.1 Lachnospiraceae bacterium | reverse complement strand
TCACAGCCTTCCGGGTGCATTCTTCTTTAGAAGCCAAAAATCATATTGAAAACCGTGCCACATCAGAAACAGTCTGGGCACAATTTATTTTCTGGTGTGCAAAGTTTGAGATAATAATTTGATTATTTAATTTTGTTTGGAGGGGACTATATGATTAAGAATTTAAAAATGAAAACTGCTTTGACCAGCGTAATCACTATACTTACTATTTTAAGTATTACTCTTTTATACGCAACAACACAATCCGGCATGACATCCCTGATGAAAACATCGGCGCAAAACAATATGAAGTCATCCTTGAATTCGCAAACCACTCTGATTGAGGAATATGTGACACATCAGGAAGATCTGCTCCGTGAGTTCAGTGTCAGTCCTGTTATTGCCGAATATCTGAAGGATATCAACAACAAGGACAAACAGAAAAAAGCACAGCAATATACAGAAAACTATTATAAAGGACTGGATAATTGGGAAGGGCTTTACGTTGGAGAATGGAACACACATATAGTCACACACTCCAATCCAAAGGTTATAGGCATGACAACGCGAAAAGGTGATGCGTTAAAACAATTACAGAATGCCATGACCTCTGCAAATGGACTTTATGATGCAGGTATTATCATTTCTCCTGCTTCGCAGAAGCTGACATTATCTATGTATTGTCCTGTTTTTGATACAGACGGCACATCTATTCTCGGTTATGTCGGTGGTGGACCGTTCTGTGAAAAGCTGGAAAATCTATTACAGGAAATTGAAAAGACCGATAAAACAAATACAGAATATTCCATGATCAATGTAACATCAGGCATGTATATTTTTAATAAAGATAAATCCTTGATCACTAAAGTAGCCGAAGATGCGGGCATGCAAAAGGTAATTCAAAAAATTAATGCTAATAATAAAGATACAACAGGTATTCTTAACTACAAAAATAAAAAGGGTATTTCTTATGTAATGTCTTATCAGTATAATGCAGAACATGACTGGGCGGTGATATCCAATGTAAAAGAAAATGATCTTTACTCTGATGTCTACAAGATCATGAAAGAATTACGCAATATCTGTCTTCTTGTTTGTGCCATTATCGCAGTTCTTTCCTGGTTTTTTATTCATATCAGTACAAAGCCATTAGCAGAAGTAACCTCTTCATTACTGGAATTAAAAGAATTAAAAATTCGTAAAAATCCACGTTTACGCAAATATATCAATAAAAAGAGTGAAATCGGTCAGATTGCAACTGCATTGGATTCTCTCAGCAATTCCTTTGAGGATATTATTCAAAAACTGGGACAATGTTCCGAATCTATGTCCGCTTCTGCGGAAGAAATGGCTGACTCCTCTGGTTTATTGATTCAATGTGTAGGAGAAAACGCAACAGCTACACAGCATTTTGCAGAGCATGCAGAACAGATCAATCAAACCGTGACGCAGGTAGATGAAGGAATTGTAGAAATCAATGACGTAGTTGAGCAGGTGGAAAGTAAAATCCAACGCGGAAACACTCAAAGTCGGGAACTTATGGAGCAAGTTTCTGAAATGCGTACAATCGCAAGTAAATCTTTGGAGACAACCAGTGCAAAGATTGCAGAGAATCATACGGCAATCCAACAGGCAATGATTCGGCTACAATCATTGACACAGATTGACGATATGGCAAAACAGATTCTTGATATTACAAACCAGACAAATTTACTTTCCTTAAATGCCTCTATTGAGGCGGCCAGAGCCGGAGAAGTAGGACGTGGTTTTAGTATTGTGGCGGGAGAGATTGGTAATCTGGCAGATGTATCCCGGCAAACAGCAACTACAATTCAGGATATCTGCGAGGAAACAAAACATAATATCACATTGGTAGAAGACTGTTTTGATAATGTCATTCATTTTTTAGAAAATGATGTAAAAACACAATTCCAACAGTTTGTCCATGCAACAAACGAATACAATGGATCTATTATCCAAATTCAAAATATCATCAGAGAGATGAGTGATTGCTCTCATGAATTTGTTAAAGCTGTATCAGATATTCGTTGTCAGATTGATGCCGTACAAAGTAATCCGAAGGGACTTGATGTGCATACCGATGATATTTTAAGCAAAGTAGAGCAGACAAGGCAGACCTCTGAAAATATAGTTGATATTGCTCACACAAACGAGCAAAATGCCATTTCTATCCAACAGATTATGGAACGGTTTTCTATTAACCATTAGAAAACAAAATTATATTATTGCAAAATTATTTGCACTATTTTAAAATTAAGATCACGGAGATTTATATCAATGTGATCTTATTTTTTATAATTAGAAGGAGAAAACTATGTTTAATTTCATTAAAGATATTGGCAAAAATAAAGAGTTAGAAAATATTATGGCAGAGATTGATTCCAATATATCGAACAATTATAAGGATGCGGCGCATGAATCATTGGAACTTTTTGAGCAGAGACTTTCCGAATTGACCGCTGAAGGCAGATTAAAAGAAAAAGCCCTGAAAGAATACAAGACAAAACTGATGTCTTATCAGGAAACTCTCAAGGGCTTTTCTCATAAAGACCAAAAACCTTACTGGAAATCAGAATAAGCTGTTTTAACTATTTTAAGCATCAATACAGACCGTGATTCGGCTGGTATTGATGCTTAAATTTTATGACAATATTCCCTTAGATCTTTTTATGGCAGCGGCAATGGAAAGTTTTGGTGAATAGAAGGGGATCAACGTAGCCTGCACGGCATGATACAGATCAGACTTGCCCGGCCATACAGTACCTATTACATGATTGCTTCTATCTAACTGGTGAAACCAGGAGCCGGTATCATGATCCCATACCACTTCATCCAGATACTGCATAAAGGAAGCATAGTCCTTTGCATAACATTCCTCTCCGGTGATATTCCAGAAAACAGAAGAGGTATTGATCGCCTCCGCCAATGTCCAGTGCATTCTGTCGTGGACGACCGGAGTTCCGTTCCAGTCTGTGGTATATACCATTCCGGGTGCACCGTCAACATTCCAGGCATCGGCAATGGCCCGCTGATATAATGCCTGTGCCGCAGATATATATGGTGCAGCCTGTGCGGATGTACTGTCCTGATATGTGGACAGTGTCCACTGCAAGATCAGGCGAGACCACTCGATTCCATGCCCTGGTGTGGCCCCATATGGTTTAAAAGGATCGTCCGGATGATCTTTATTACATTTCAGATCCGGAGTCCAGTCTTTATAAAAATGCTCCGGGATACGCCAGTCATTATCCTTTGCCCAATCTAGGACATGATCGATGATCCGGCCCGCTCGTATTCTGTACTTTTCATCGCCCGTCACATCAGCTACTGCCAGAAATGCTTCCACCGTATGCATATTGGCATTTAATCCCCGGTAATCATCCAACTTCGTAAATTCCGTATTCCATGTATCGCAGGAAAGTCCCTCATCCTCATTCCAGAAATATTGGTCATAGACCTCCAAAGCATCCTTTAATAACAGCTTCGCATCCCTGATCCTTGCTAATACTCCGGAAGAAGCTGCCAAAATAACAAACGCATGAGCATAGCACTGTTTTGTAGGAAGGATTTCTCCGTTTGCTGTCAGTCCGGCATACCAGCCGCCGTTTTCCTCATCATGAAGCTCTGTGCATAGCCCTTTGATCGCTGCCTTTGCAAGCTTTAGGCTGTCCGGATGATCCAAAAAGCTGCCGATACAATATACATGAGCCATCCTGCTTGTGATCCAGGTTTCTCTTGCACGATCTTTCCAAGGAGTTCCATCATCGCCAAGATAATAAGCACTACCACCCGGAGAGACAAACCCATGCCCAAAAGATAAAAGTTCATTTCGGGCTTTTTCCATAAATGCTTTATTTGCTTTTGTACCAATCTGATATTTTTCTTTTATATTCATAAATGTGTGTTCACCTTTCTTCAGATTTTATCTGTTTTATTATACGTTTCCCATAAGAAAATCTCAATATTTATTGACTAAGACTTCCCACACCAATAACAGAAAGCAACCCATAATATGTCTTATGTCTGGTTGCATGCAATAGCATTT